>JAKAFG010000098.1 GCA_021818125.1 Pseudomonadota bacterium
CGTGCCAGGAACGCCGCGCAGAGCGCGGCCCTGCAGGTATCCGCCAGCCTGGATAAACCCTTTAACGATCTCTACTATATCAGCAACGCCCTGCTGCCTGCGGGCGCGCAACCGTCCAGCACAACCCTGGAGCAGATACAAATCATCCGGGTGTTAAATCCGAGCGTCATCGCCATCCAGATTCTGAACGCCCGCGGAGATCGTGTTCTCTGGACTACAAGCATGGGGTCCGCCAGCCCCATGGAACCGCAAGCGGATTTTACGCCGCTGCCCGGGCATCCGCATCGGCTGATCGGACAGCCGCGCTATGACCATAGAGCGCATACCTGGGTGGTGCCTCTGGTTTATATGGCGCACAAGATGTCCGGAAGCCCCGCCTTGTCGATCAGTAGTCTGGTTGATTTGGCGAGCTTCAAACCGCTGACCGTTTCCCGCGACTTTGCCCTGCGCGTATTCGGGGCGCACAATGTGCCCATAGCCTTCTTCAGGCAGGGGGCAACCCCTTCGCAGGGTGCAATCCTTCCCGCGCGGGCCACTTCTGCAGAAAACCAGGTGCCCGTGGCGGTGCCAGGATATCCCTGGACGGTAGAGGCACACTGGTCATCAGCCATGGTGGAGCAATTATGGTGGCGCCAGGAAAAGGCCTTCCTGCCATTGGTGATCGGTACCATCCTGGGCATCCTGGTGTTTGGTGTGAGCATGGTTCTCATGCTGATGAGGGAGATGCGTCTGCACGACCGGCAACGACTTCTGACCTCACAGGCCACCCATGACTTCCTGACCCTCCTGCCCAACCGCGAGGGCCTGCGACGGATTTTCAATCAGGCGTTGGCGCGATCCGACCGTCAGGAGCGCCTCTTGGCGGTGGGTTTTCTCGACCTGGATGCCTTCAAGCTGGTCAACGACCGGTATGGCCATGCCGCCGGAGATGACCTGCTGAAAGAAATGGCCAGCCGCCTGCAAGGCGCGGTGCGGCGGACGGATACCGTGGCGCGCCTGGGTGGCGATGAGTTTGTGCTATTACTGGAAGGCCTGCGCGGTGTGGATCAACTGGATCAGGTCCTGGCCCGTCTGCAGACTGCGATGGCGCAACCTTTCCTGATCCAGGGGAAAGAGATCAGCCTCCAGGCGAGTCTGGGACTGACTATCTATCCTTTTGACGGGGCGGCGGACGCCGATCTCCTCCTGCGGCACGCCGATCAGGCCATGTATGCAGCCAAGGCGCGCCCTGAGCGGGGGCGCGAAGGGTGGGTGCAGCTCTATCACCAGGATCTCGGCACCATCACCATGGGCGATGAAATGTTGCGCCAGGATTTTCTGCAGGCTTTGGTCGCCGGAGAGGTGACGCTACGTTACCAGCCTCTGGTGGCCCTGACGACAGGCCGCGTGGCGGGCCTCGAGGCCCTGGCCCGCTGGCGCCGGAATGACCGGGAGGTTTCCCCCGATCAATTCCTCCCGTCCCTGGGTGTGCGGGAGCGTCAGGCGCTGGGGCATTTCGTATTGCAGACGGGACTGCGGCAACTCGCGCAATGGCGGAGAATCGGACTGGACATCTTTCTCAGCGTCAACGTCACCCCGGAAGAGATCGACAGTACCGGATTTGCCGATACGGTCTTCGACATCCTGGCCGCCCAGCCGTATATATTCCCGGAATCGCTGGTACTGGAGGTGCTGGAGATCGGGGAAATCCTCGAACAGGAGGTCGCACTGGGACATCTGCAACGCCTGCGCAGTGCGGGCGTGAAGATTGCGCTGGATGACGTGGGGAGCGCGTATGCCTCGCTCCTTCGGCTCAAAAACCTGCCCATTGACGAGATCAAAATCGATCAGGGTTTCGTCCGCGAGCTGTTGAACAAGCCCCAGGACCTGATCTTTGTCGAGAGTCTCATCAACCTGGGGATGGGCATGAATGTCATCATCACGGTGGAAGGGGTGGAAACCGAAGAACACATCGCCCTGCTGCGCGAGATGGAGGTCGACTATCTCCAGGGATACGCCATCGCCAGGCCGCTGGAAGCGGAGGCAGTTGCTGATTTTGTGCACACGTTTGTCCTCGGTACGGGGGATGCGGACACGCCGCTGCTGGCTCTGTACCAGCATCTGGGATGGGTGCATGCGGCAGAAGGGTCCGCGATGAACCATGGGGATTACGAGCATGTGGATCTGGCTGCCTGTCCGATCACCGCCTGGCTGCACACCCACGCGCCGGAACTGCCCGGGGTAGAGGCCTTGCTGGCCGAGCATGAAGTGGTGCATGCCCTGGGGCGGGAAATCCTTCAGGTACGGCAAAGCGGAACGCGCGAGGAACTGCACCGGCTACTCGGGCAACTGCATGAGCATGGCTACCGATTTCAGGAAGGGCTGGGGCGGGCGGTGAGGGCTATGCGGGACAATGCGGCGGCATAGAAGAGGAGGCTGGAATAATGGACCAACATGAACGTGAAGATGACGGCCAAGAGTCGGTACTCACTTCCGATAACAAGGCGGCGGAGGAACTGAGCATCTCCGCAGAAGTCGATGTGGTGGGAAGTACCCGCAGGCGACTCAACAGGATCGACCCTTACGATCGTGTTGATGTCTGGCTCAACGCCGTGCAGGATCAACTGTGTAGCTACAGCGAGGCGGTGGTTGCGAACTTTTACGACACCCTGATGCGTACCGAGGCTTCGGCGCACATCCTGAGCCTCCTTTCTGAGGCCGAAATGGCCCATCTCAAGACCAGCCAGGTGCGTTACCTGACGCAGGTTCTCTCACCGGGTATCAGCCGGGAAAAGCATATGTCCATGGCCAGAGAGGTCGGCTTGCGCCACACCTGGATCGGGTTGCCCGCAGATATTCTGGCCCAATCCTTTCAGGTCTATCGCGCCGTTCTGGAAGATACCATCAATACTGAATTGCCCAACAGCGTCACGTTGCAGTCCATCATCATGGAGCGCCTCAGCAATGATCTCTCATGGCAACTCATGGCCTATACCGAGGCCGAAAATGAACGGGCCAATACTCTTGAAAATATTAGGCAGATCATTTCTACAGCCATTAATCGTGAAGACATTATACGAGAAACACTGCAGCGCATTGTTAAAATTCCAGGAATCGCCGGTGTCGAAATCATTAGCATTGGAGAAAAGTACGGCCTGCGTTGTGAATTGGGTTTCGGCAATACTCTGCACGAAAGTCAGCCCCAAGAAATCATGGAGTGGTGTGCGAACGACCCAGATAATTTATTATTGCAGGCTTGGCGGGACGAAAAGCCCGTGCATATCGATAGCATTCAGAAGGAATTATCGCCTGAGGAGCGGACCAAAGCCCAAGCCATCGGCCTACGGTCTATGGCAATACATCCTATCCTGAACGCTACTGGAGCTCCACAAATCCTCATGGCCTTATACAGTCCATGGCCCGGGTATTTTCATCCGCCTTGGCAACAGAGCTTTTGGGTATCTCTCGAACAATACTTTGGCGATCGCCTGGAGACGTTGGAAAAAAGCTCCGTTATCCGTACTGCTCCCTCCATCAGTTTGCAGGACCGGCATCGTTACCGAGAACTCTTGCAAAATGATGGTCTGGAAATGTGGTATCAACCCGTGGTGAATCCGGGTACTCATCGCATCGTTAAAGCCGAGGCTCTGGCGCGACTGCGTGATGGCGACCACCTCATCTCTCCTTATTTCTTCCTGCCCGCATTCGGTAGTGCGCAGTTGCTTTCCCTTTTTGAAAAAGGTCTACAACAAATCCATAAAGATGCCCAACATTGGGTGGCAGAAAAAAGCTTCCCTCCTTCCTTGTCCATCAACCTGCCGCCCGAGGCCTTTCACCATCCCGCCTTTCTGCAAAAAATCGCGAGATGGGGAACCAACCATTTATTGCAACATAATCACCTGGATGGCACGGGGCCACTGAAAATCACGCTGGAGATTCTGGAAACCGGTACCCTGGATGAGGCTAGTGCCCAAGAACAAATTCTTCTACTGCGCAAAGCAGGATTCCGTATTGCACTGGACGATGTGGGTAGCGGTGAGTCATCCCTTAATCGTTTACGCGCTCTCTCTATCGACGAAATAAAGATCGACCAGTCCTTCATATGTGCTCTGGAAAAAAATCCTGATACTATCGACTTTGTCATAATTTTAGCAAATCTTGCCAACGACCTGAATATGGCCTGCGTGGCGGAGGGTGTAGAGAATGACGCCATTGCAGACATGCTGGCCAGCATTGGTGGTCTTTCCTTACAAGGTTATCTCTATGCCAAACCCATGCAGGCTACGGAATTGGCGGGCTGGGCTTCGGAATACCAGCAAAGAAAAGAACCAGCGCACCCTCACACCATCCATGGCTGGTTTGCCAAATGGATGCAAATAACACGCATCGTGCGTTCATCTCTTCTACACATGCCGAACCTACTAAACGATTTTACCATCAACGATGGCATACACAAAGAAGGCGGTTTCAATTTTGAAGTGCAACACTGCCGTTTAACTCTTTGATCGTTTTTGCCATTACTTCTGATGGCGTGAGAAAACCCAAGGATTTTCTGGGTCGATTGTTCATCTCCTCGGCGACTTTGGTCAAGTACTGCTGAGAATATTGCGATAAATCCGTTCCTTTCGGGAAATACTGCCGCAGCAGTCCGTTGGTATTTTCATTGGTCGGGCGCTGCCAAGGGCTGTGGGGGTCGGCAAAGTAGACCCGCAGATGGGTGCGTTTTTCCAGATCCTCATGTCGCGCCATCTCCCTACCCTGGTCATAGGTCAGCGTCTTCCTCAACGCCTTGGGGAGCGTGCGCAGGCGTCTGGTGAAACCTTCCAGCACGGCCTCCGCTGAGGAATCGTCCACCTTGGCCAAGATGACGAAGCGCGTGCTGCGGTCCACCAAAGTGCCGATGGCGCTCCCATTGAAGGCGCCTTTGATGAGGTCCCCCTCCCAGTGACCAGGCACCTCTCTGGACTGCGCTTCCTCAGGCCTCTCGCGGATGGAACGCATGTTCCGGATGCCCCCTCGGCGATCCTTGCCGCGACTGCGGGGCCGACGTTTCTGGTGTCCCTTCCGTAAGGCATCGACCAGCAGTTTCTTGAGCGATCCTGCCGGGTGTGCGTAGATGTACTGGTAGATGGCCTCATGGGAGACCCGCTGACTGGAGTCGTCTGGGTGTTCCACGCGTAGCCTCCCTGCAATCTGCTCCGGCGACCAGTTGCGTTCAAGAATCAGCGCATGCACCTGCTCCGTCAAGGGGCTTCCCGGCAACAACTTGCACGGACCGCGCCGCCGATGCGTCTGCGCCCAATCCCGACCACGGACGGCATCGTAGCTTTGCCTGGTGCCACCACGACGGCACTCCCTACTCAGAGTGCCGGGACTACGATTCATGATCCTGGACAAGGCTCTCAAGCTCTGCCCAGCATTCAGTCCTCTCTGCAGATGATTCCGCTCATCCACACTCAACTGATGGTACCTTTCGCCCATCTTCCACCTCCGGCCCCATTGGACCATAGGTGTTGCATGTATGAACGTCCCCGGTTTTGCAAGATGCCGTAGATGTAGGTTTGGTTCGACTGCAAACATGTATCCGGCCTGTTGATGGGCTTAGTGTCCTGGCCCCAATGGACTATCCGCGTATCTGGTCCTCATCACTTCACAGGCTTTTTTACTTCATTCTTGAGCGCGCCCCGGATGTTTACAATTATGCCGATATTTGCTACGCTACCTCATATTATCTTTATGATTATATTGATTAACTATAGTTGTTTACACATTTTTCCATACACAAGAGTTCATGTCATGAAAAGCCCGCTCGCTTTATATCGCGCCTTCAGGGCGGCCAATGTCCCTGACGACATCGCCAGGGACGCTGCCTATGCTGTGAGCGCTGATCTAAAAGCCATGATCGGTCAGTTCGTAATCGAGCAGAATCTTGATGTTGCCAATGCCAGGATTGGCCTGGCAGGGAAAAGCCGCTCCGCGGATGCATGAGTTCAAAAACCTTGCAAAAGCGACACATGAGATACGGGCTCCCAGGGTTCAAGGAGGACCGCTAAAAAATACGGAAACGTCACCTATTCTGATAGGCTTTCTGGCCAAACTTGAGGCGGTGGGATTCTGACTACCCTGCCGCAGCAGTCGCGATACCAATTGCGAACGCATGGCAACATCGCTTTTTTTCGCATTGATTGCGGCAATAGCGGAACAGCAGCCAGTCCTGGGGTAAAAAGACCTGCTATTATACCAACCCCCCATTTTCCCCTTTGCAAAGGAGGCCATGTCGGCGCAAAAAGTCCGCCGCCGCCATTGACCCCCGTTTTTCATGTTACTACAATAAGTTCGATAGTGAGACGCATATGTTGGGATGAGCGGAGACGCCAATCCAATCTACTGGCTCAAAAGCCATTCTCCGACGCGGGGCTCCTGATCATGTCATCGGCTGAATACAACTTGAGCATGCCAAGTTCCACGGTGGTCTTGTGACCGTGTTTTCCCCCATGACCGATGCAGACCTCAGGATAACGCCCGAGGACAAGGAGACCCGGCTCATTGGGCTAGGCGCAGAACACTTGGCGAGGTCCCTTGTGCTCATGGCTGCGGAGAACCCTTCGGTCAGCGAGTGGGTGGAATGCCTGATTGCCACCCCCACCGAGGCGTTGCAAAAATACCGGAGTAAGCTCAAGCAGATGAAGGACTTTGACGGCTTCATCCCTTGGTCTGAAGCTTCGGCTTTCGCCCACGAGGTGGGCGCGGTACTGGACCTTCTGCGGCAAGGGGCACCTGATCCCTGTAGTGGCGCTGCTCTGGTGGGCGAATTTTTTGCTTTGGACAAGGTGCTCATCGAGCGATGCGACGATTCGAATGGCTCCCTTGGTGACGTTTTCCGCGAGGATGCCACGCAACTCTTCGTCGAATATGCCCGCGATTGTTCTCATAAGGAGGCTATGGCGGATTTAACCGCGAAAATTCTCAAAGAAGATGACTACGGCGTACGGGGTGAGTTGCTCCAGACGGCCAGCCAGTTCTTGCCCGCTGATCAACTGCGGAAGCTGATCGCGCGGTATCAGGCCCAGGCGGACACAGCAGTTGACGAATACCGTCGCCGCGATCACCTGCGCGGGGTGGAATCCCTGGCGCGCCAGTTGGGTGACGCCCCTTTGTTTGAAAAAACCCGCATCGCCGCCTGGGGGGACCCTTCTCCCGCCGCGTGTCTGGACATCGGCCGGGTGTACTTCAAATGCGATGATCTCGACAATGCCCGTTCGTGGCTGGAGCGGGTCCCTCCAGATGAGTGTAGGGAATCCGTTCAGCGGGATGAACTGCTTCTCACGATCTATCCACGTCAAGGATGCGGAAATCTTGCGATTCCTGTGGCTTGGCGGGTTTTT
>JAKAFG010000099.1 GCA_021818125.1 Pseudomonadota bacterium
ATCTGACCAGCGCCAGGATATCGGGATCATTATCACGATCCACCGACAGTACCGTGGCGATAACCTGCACTTCGTTCATGAAGCCCTTGGGAAAGAGCGGCCGGATGGGCCGATCAATCAGCCGTGAGGTCAG
The DNA here is from genome assembly GCA_021818125.1 of Pseudomonadota bacterium. Lineage (GTDB taxonomy): Bacteria > Pseudomonadota > Gammaproteobacteria > Acidithiobacillales > Acidithiobacillaceae > Acidithiobacillus. The sequence goes on from JAKAFG010000099.1 coordinate 134, forward strand.
CGTCTCCTTTTCAGCAGGCCGCCCTTCACGCTTAAAGAAGCCACCAGGAATTTTGCCCGCTGCATAGGCCTTTTCCTGATAGTTGACCGTCAACGGAAAGAAATCCTGGCCCGGCTTCACCTCCCGGCGGCCCACTGCCGTCACCAGAACGACCGTATCCCCGCTAGAAACCAGTACCGCACCGTCTGCCTGGCGCGCCATACGGCCCGTTTCCAGTTGCAGGCGGCGACCGCCAAAATCCACTTCTTTCCGAATGATGGTCAAGACCTTCTCCTTACTTACGCAGACCCAGACGTTCGATCAGCGTGCGATAGCGATTCATATCCCGCTTCTTCAGATAGTCCAGCAACTTGCGGCGCTGACCGACCATTTTCAAAAGACCCTGACGGGAATGGTGGTCATGCTTATTGATCTTAAAATGATCGGCCAGCCCTTCAATACGGGTGGTCAGCAGGGCAACCTGCACTTCAGGAGAACCCGTATCCCCCGCATGCGTGGCATAACCCTGGACAACTTCTGCTTTGATATCACGAGACAATGACATAATTCCTTCTCCTCGGAAATTCTAAAAAAACAATAATCCCTAGTTTACGCTCATGAGGCGGCGAGGCGCCACCTTTCCGTCGTCCATGACCTCTCCTAAACCGAGGAACTGCTCCCCCGGTCCATAGAGGCGAATGCGCCCAAGGGAAGAAGGTGCGTGGGCAACCACGACCCCCTGTCCCTGACGCAGGTAATAGGCCGTGTTCTCCGTCAGAGTCACCGCCGGTAAATATTCCAAAGCCAGATCCATGGCTTTAAGCGGACATTCCCCACGCCCAAGCACATCGGCAAGCTCCTCCAGGGTCAACGCCTGCGCGATATCAAAGGGACCGGTAGAAGTCCGCCGCAATCCTTCAACATGCGCACCACACCCCAGTGCCGCACCGATATCTACCGCCAGACTGCGGATATAGGTGCCCTTGGAACAGCGCACATCCAGTACCAAACGGTCACCGTCCAACAAAATCAGGTCGAGCGCATCGATGCGTACCCGCCGTGCCGCCCGCTCCACCTCCAGGCCCTTGCGCGCCAGCTCATAAAGCGGCTTGCCACCCTGCTTGATCGCCGAATACATGGGCGGAATTTGCGCGATCTCACCGAGAAACTGCGGCAACACCGCACGCACCTGCTCGGCGCTGACGGTTACCGGCCGCTCTTCAAGAATTTTCCCCTCGCTGTCACCCGTCGTCGTGGTCTGCCCCAGACGCAAGGTCGCCCGATAGGACTTGTCCGCGTTAAGAATATAGTCAGAGACTTTAGTGGCCTCACCAAAAAGCAAGACCAGCAACCCGGTAGCGATGGGATCGAGGCTCCCCGTATGCCCGGCTTTTTTTATGCCGAGCAGACGTTTAGCTCGCTGCAAGGCGGCGTTGGACGTCAGCCCCGCAGGCTTGTCGATGAGCAACAGACCATGCTGACAACTCATGGCAGATCCTCCGGTTCCTGCGCCGGCGGTAGGCGCGCCAGGAGCTCCGCCATTTCTGCGCCACGATCAAAACGCGCGTCGTAGATAAAATGCAGGGGCGGAATGCGCCGCAAGGCCAAACGCTTTCCCAGGAGCTGACGGATTTCTCCGGCATGATCCTGTAACACCTGACGCACCGCATCGGCCCGCTCAGGACCATCCATCAGCGAAAAATATACGGCTGCCGAGCGCATATCCGCCGGCAAATCCACCAGTGTGATACTGGGGGGCAGCAGAGACAGGTCGGAAGGCAGCCCGTGCAGACGCGGCAATACCGCTGCAATCTCTTCCCGCAGTAAATGGGCCACCCTGGCGCCGCGCGGATACGCGCGATGAGAACTATGCAACACCGCCTCCTAGACCGTTCGCGCCACTTCAGTGGTTTCAAAGGCCTCAATGACGTCGCCGTTTTTCAGATCATTAAAGTTGCGGATACCCACACCACACTCAAAACCTTCACGCACTTCCTTGACATCTTCTTTGAAGCGCCGCAAGGAATCCATTTCTCCGGCATGAATGACCACATCCTGACGGATTACTCGGACCTTGGCGTTACGCCGCAAGAGGCCGTCGGTAACCATACAACCGGCGATCATACCCACCTTGGGCACCCGGAACGTATCGCGCACCTGCGCATGGCCCAGAATACGCTCACGAATTTCGGGAGCGAGCATACCGCTCATAGCGGCCTTCACCTCGTCCACCGCATCGTAAATGACGCTGTGATAACGGACATCCACGCCGCTATGGTCGATCAGACGCCGGGCGGGGGCTTCCGCACGCACGTTGAAGCCGATGATGACCGCCTGAGACGCCGCGGCGAGGTTCACATCGGACTCCGTAATGCCACCGACCCCGGAGTGAATGACATTGACCTTCACCTCGGAAGTGGAAAGGCGTTCCAGCGTCGTGGCCAAGGCCTCTACGGAGCCCTGTACGTCCGCCTTAATCAGCAAATTCAACTGCTGCAACTGGCCATCTGCGGCGGCCTCGAACAGGCTTTCCAGCGTCGCCTTCTGACTCTTCGCCAGACGCACGTCACGGAATTTACCCTGGCGAAAGAGCGCCACTTCGCGGGCTTTACGCTCATCGGCCACCACGACCACCTCGTCACCGGCCTGAGGCACATCCCCCAGACCCAGCACCTCTGCCGGCATACCCGGAGCCACCGACTGCGTCGGCTGGCCCGTATCATCCACCAAGGCCCGCACCCGTCCAAACTGTGCTCCAGCCAGCAGCATATCACCCGTATGCAGGGTGCCCTGACGTACCAGCACCGATGCCACGACGCCGCGTCCACGATCCAGTCGGGACTCGATGACCACGCCCTTCGCCGGGCCGTTCACCTGAACATCCAGATCCAGCATCTCCGCTTGCAACAAAATAGCGTCAAGCAAATCATCAATATGCAGCCCGGTCTTTGCAGAGACATTCACAAATTGCGTGTCACCGCCCCACTCCTCAGGCACCACTTCATGCCCGGCGAGTTCCTGGCGTATGCGTTCCGGGTCTACGGACGGCTTATCGATCTTGTTCACCGCCACCACGATGGGCACTTTAGCGGCCTTGGCGTGGTGAATCGCCTCGATCGTCTGCGGCATTACCCCGTCATCGGCTGCCACCACCAGCACGACAATATCCGTCGCCTGCGCACCACGGGCACGCATGGCCGTAAACGCCTCGTGGCCCGGCGTATCGAGGAAGGTCACCATCCCCTTGGGCGTTTCCACATGGTAGGCGCCGATGTGCTGGGTAATACCCCCAGCCTCACCACTGGCTACCTGTGTAGAGCGAATCCGGTCCAATAGCGACGTTTTACCGTGGTCCACATGCCCCATGACCGTCACCACCGGAGGCCGTCGGCCCATGATCGGTGTCTCCGCAGTTCCATCCTCTACCAAAAAGGCCTCGGGGCTGGTGATTCCCACCAACTTTACCTTGTGCCCCAGTTCCTCTACGACGATTGCGGCGGTTTCCTGATCTATCACCTGATTGATGGTGGCCATCACCCCCATCTTCATCATCGCCTTGATCACGTCAGTGGCCTTAATCGCCATCCGGCTGGCCAACTCACCCACAGTAATCGTTTCGGGAATCGCCACTTCGCGGATGACCGGCGTGGCCGCCCATTCGCTTGCGGCAGGACCACCCCTGCCACGGCTTCGTTTGTCTCCGGACTTGCGGCGCCGGGCCAAGGCATCGGCATTGCCGCCCTCGTCACTACGTCGCCCGCCCCGCCGTGCTGCCCCACCACGGCGGGCATCATCATCCCCGGCGCGCGCGCCCGGACCGGCTTTTTTGCCCTTCGCTGGCGTCGTTGCGGCCGGCGTTCTGCTGGTCGGCGACGGTGCTGCGGGTCGTGCACGATCCGCACCAGTTGCCGGTGCCCTGCCACGATCAGGACTAGGCCGTTCCGGAGCGCGCGAAGGTGCGGGTGCCAGCCTCGCTTCAGGAAGCGACGGAACCTGTTGCACAGGAGGCTCCGTCGTCACCGCTACTGCCGCAGGCGCAACATACGCCGGCTGCATCTGTTGATCAGCCACGACTTCCGCAAGCACCGGCTCCGCAGAAATCCGCACTGCCTCTTCTACAGAAACCGTTTCCGCAGCCGGCACCGACTCCATTACCGTTGGGGTCACCCGATCACTAGCTGGGGCTTGTTCTGGAATAGCTGATTCCGTGGCCTCTTCAACCACCGCTTCCCGTTTGACGTAAGTCCGTTTACGGCGCACTTCCACCTGCACCGTACGCGATTTCCCGGCGCCTACAGACTGTTTGATTTCCGTGGTGCTGGTGCGGTTGAGTGTAATGCGGCGCAGCTCCCCGCCTCCCTCTCCGTGCGCACTGCGCAACGAAGCGAGAAGACGATGTTTGTCGTCCTCAGTGACCACATCCTCGGCCGTATTCTTGGAAATGCCCGCAGCATTCAACTGCTCCAACAGCCGAGCATTCGTTACACCCAATTCAGCAGCAAAATTGGCGACAGTTACCGTCATAATCCTCATTCTCCAAAACCGCTACCCCGCCGACATACGTCGCGGGGACAGGGTCTGTATCAAGCAAACCAGGGCGCACGCGCCTCCAGAATGAGGGCCTTGGCCCGCTCCTCATCCACACCGACCATCTCGCATAGCTCGCTCGTAGCCAGTTCCGCCAAGTCCTCGGAAGTGACAACACCTTTACTGGCCAGCAAATGCGCCAAGCCCTTATCCATACCTTTCAGGGACAACAAATCCTCTGCGGGTTCACTGAGTGCCACCTGCTCTTCCTGGGCAATAGCCTTATTGAGCAGGACATCGCGCGCACGGCGCCGCAATTCACCGACGAGATCCTCGTCCAGCCCCTCAATCTCCATCATCTCGGCGACCGGAACATAGGCCACTTCCTCAATAGAAGTAAAGCCCTCGCTGACCAGCAAGCCAGCCAAATCCTCATCCACCCCCAGTTCCTGGATGAAGTGATTGAGGAAGGCCGACTCTTCTTCGTCACGCTTGGTCTGGGCCTCTTCCTCAGTCAGAATATTGATGGTCCAGCCCGTCAATTGCGTGGCCAGCCTGACGTTCTGACCACCCCGACCGATGGCCTGCGACAAATGCTCAGGCCCGACTACCACATCCATACTGTGCGTATTCTCATCCACCACGATACTGGACACTTCCGCAGGCGAGAGGGCGTTGATCACATAGCTGGCCGGATCGGCCGCCCAGATCACAATATCAATCCGTTCGCCTTTCAACTCATTGATGACCGTCTGCACCCGGTTGCCGCGCAGACCGACACAGGCGCCCACCGGGTCGACACGCGGATCATTGGAGCGCACGGCCAGTTTCGCCCGCAAACCCGGATCACGTGCGGCCCCCATGATTTCGATCATCCCGTTTCCGATTTCCGGGACTTCCTGGGCGAACAGCTTGATCAGCAACTCGGGGCTGGTCCGCGACAAAAAGAGCTGTGGCCCCCGCTGTACGCGGCGCACATCCTGGAGATACGCGCGCACGCGATCACCGGGACGGATAGCTTCGCGCGGCATCATCTCTTCTTTAGGAAGAATGGCCTCGGCACGCCCCATATCGACGATGGCATTGCCTTTTTCCAGACGTTTGACCAGGCCGCTGATGATATCACCCTTGCGTAACGCAAAGTCAGAGACAATTCTATCGCGCTCGGCATCCCGCACTTTTTGTACAATCACCTGCTTGGCCGTTTGTGCGGCGATCCGCCCGAACTCGACGGGGGGCAACACTTCTTCGACATAAGCGCCCAGTTCGACATCGGGACGGGTTTGCCTGGCATCGCTCAGGCGGATCTGCTGATCCGCTTCAAAAGCCGTACTCTCATCCGCGACCACCTCCCACAGACGGCGGGTTACATAGTCGCCGGTCTTACGATCCACATCCACCGCGATATGCCAGTCCTGCCCATATTTCTTTTTGGAGGCGGAGACCAGAGACGCCTCCAAGGCCTGGAAAATCACTTCCCGGTCCACATCCTTCTCATGGGCGACGGCATCCGCCAGATAAAGAAGTTCACGACTCATTGACCTGCTCCTCTCTGCATGTTCCGTCTACTCACCATTGGGGAACCAGCCTTGCCTTGTGGATATCTTCCAGTGCAAACGCCCAGCGCCCCTCAGCATTTTTCAAAACCACCTTCTGATCTTCAACGCCAAGCAACTCCCCCTGCAAACGGCGCCGCCCTTGCGTCAAACCGTGCAGGTGGATCTCGGCCTGAGATCCTTTAAATCGGTCAAAATCGTGTAAATTTTTTAGCGGCCTGTCCAGCCCCGGGCTGGAAACTTCCAGACGGTATGCAGCATTGATTGGATTTTCCACATCGAGCCATAGGCTAAGCTGGCGACTCACCGCCGCGCAATCTTCGATGGTAACTGCCGCTGTTTCATCTTTCTCTATGAAGACTTGTAACGTCACTGCGCGCCCGGTGCGCACCATACGCGCATCTACCAAGGCGCAACCTACAGCGCCTACTTGCTGGGCAATTCCTTCATAAAGTCGATCTTCCACGTTCACCATTCCCAGTACAGAAACAAAAAGTGGGCACTTGGCCCACTTTTTTGCGCATGGTACGCAGAATCGCAACAAAAAGCAACCCCGTCTCTGTGTATAGAGGCGGGGTTGTTGGGTATAGGTGTCTGGCGGTGACCGACTTTCGCGGAGGGAGGCCCTCAACTATCATAGGCGCTGCAGCGTTTCACGGTCCTGTTCGAGATGGGAAGGGGTGGTTCCACTGCGCTATGGCCGCCAGACAAGGTTAAACTGGTCTGATCCTGAGCACGGGTGCTGGCGTGCGCTCAGGGTGTTGCTGAAGGGAAGGCTTCTTTAACTTGGATGCTTGGGTGATATATGGTCAAGCCACACGGGCGATTAGTACTCCTTAGCTGCACGCATTACTGCGCTTCCACATGGAGCCTATCAACGTGGTCGTCTTCCACGGCCCTTCAGGGGGCTTATGCCCCGGGAGATCTCATCTTAGGGTGGGCTTCCCGCTTAGATGCTTTCAGCGGTTATCCCGACCGTACATAGCTACCCGG
>JAKAFG010000100.1 GCA_021818125.1 Pseudomonadota bacterium
AGAGCTAATCACGCCACGCGGCGATCTCAGCATTGCTTTCGGCACCGCCGCAGACATGGTCGGCGAATTCTGGCAGGACGGCACCATCCGCCATATCGGCAGCACCATTAGCCAGGGTGCCATGGCCTGGCTGGAAATCGCGCAGATCGGCGCCAAGACTGTACGGGGCGATGCGGAAAGCATCAACGTGCGTATCAAGGAAATTGTTCAGGGCCTGCATGATGCCCACCTGATGGACATGCTGCCTGACGTCTTCGCGCTGGTGGGTAACTTGCAGAAGGCCGGCCTGGTCGGCAAGCTGAACATGGTAATGACGCAAGTCGTCCCCATGATCCCCTCCGACGAAGTCTTTGCCAGCGGTGTGAACAAGGCGATGAAGGCGCTGGAGCAGACCAGGACCGAGATGAAGGACGAGAACAACAAGGGTGGCGGTATCTTCGGTCTGATGAAAATCTTCTTCGCCAAAGACACCCAGTTCGTACTGAAGTTCGCCGTGCGCTTCGCCTCCATCTTCCTGAAGGCGCTGAAGCAAGGCTGATTTTCTAGCTCTCGCAAAAAGCCCCGCACCTTGCTGGTTCGGGGCTTTTTTGCGTTACGGGGAAGGGACGCAGGTACTAAGCCCCATGCTGTCCCCACCACACCTTTGCCTTCTCCGCTGCCGCCCTGGCCGCTGCCGGATCGTTCAGCCAGGCCCTCGCCAGATCGATAATCTCCGCATTATCTTGTGCCCATACCGCAGCACCAGCGGCCAACAAGCCCTGACGTACCGCATTATCCGGCATTTTCGGACCGAGGATGAGGGGACAGCCATCAGCGATGGCTTTGGCGAGATCCACTTCACCACCTGCCAGCGTGCCACCCGGCACACAAAAATCCACGCACCCGTAGAAAGCATCGCGTAGCTCCGCCGTTTCCACAAAGTAGACGCGCGTTTTGATGGGCACGAAGCTGGTGAACAAACGACTATGGCGGATGGTCTGCAGATGGTATTTCAGCGCATCACGATAAACAGGTTCGTAGCGTTCTTCCCGATCCGGCGCCAGCACCATGATCCCCATCTTCACCCGCATCAGGGAGAGAAAGATTCCATAGGCCTCCGCATCTTCGCCTTCGTGCAGGTTGGGAAAGTAGACAACGCAACGGTTCCGGTCCCGAAACTCCTTAAAACGCTCGCACCATTCCATACAGATCACTCCTTGGCGGTAGTTATGGGCTTTTCCACCCGCGATGATAGGCGACATGGGCGTATCATTCAAAATTTGCTCAGCGCAGGCGCTTATGAATCGCGCACTGCTTTTGTGTTACATTAGCAACAACGCTCAGCAAAGAAGAACACATGCCCTATGTTGCGAACACTTTTTGTACTCTCGGAGATGGCGCCCTACTCCAAGACAGGCGGCCTCGCGGATGTCGGCGGGGCTTTGCCCCTGGCGTTGGGGCAACTGGGCGTCGATGTTCGCGTGTTGGTGCCTTACTATAGGCGTCCGGCACTACATGATCTGCGCTGGTGCTGCACCGTCAACGTGCCCTATACGGGTGAAACGACCGAGCTGTGGTCGCTGGCAGAGCGACCGCAGGTTCTTTTCCTCCGTTACCCCGCTTATTATGAGCGTGACGGCGGTCCTTACCAGGATACTCAAGGCGAAGACTGGCCAGACAATGACCGACGCTTTGCCCTGCTCAACCGGGTAGCCGTCGAAATCGCCCAGGGACGTGTATCGGGGCTCAATTGGCGCCCGGATATCGTCCATGCCAATGACTGGCAAACCGGACTGATACCCTACCTGCTCGATCTGGAGGCGCGGATCGGCGCGACACGACCCGCCACCCTTTTCACCATCCATAATCTGGCCTATCAGGGTCGCTTTGCGCCCAGCGCCATGGCGCCACTGCACTTGCCGGCGGCAGATTTTCACTGGCTCGGGACGGAACTCTACGGGGCCTTTTCCTTTATGAAAGCGGGCCTGGCTTATAGCGACCAGCTCACCACCGTCAGCCCCACCTATGCCGAGGAGATCCAGAGCAGCGCCTTCGGTATGGGACTGGACGGGCTGCTGCAAACCCGATCTGGGCATCTGTCGGGCATTCTCAATGGTATTGATGCCATCCACTGGAACCCCGGCGCGGACCCTTATCTGCCCGCGCATTATTCGCTACAAAATCGGTTCGGCAAGGCGCAGTGCAAATCGCAACTGCAGAGCAGTCTCGGCCTCTACCCCGATCCCGGGGTATTCCTCCTGGGCATGATCAGCCGCTTGGTGGAGCAGAAGGGGACGGATATGGTACTGGATATTCTCCCGGATCTGTTACGCCGCGGCATGCAGGTGGTGGTATTGGGCAGTGGCGATAAATTTTTTGAGCGGCAACTGCTGGAGATAGCGGCGGCGTATCCGGCGCAAATGGCGACACGCATCGCCTTTGACGAAGGGCTATCCCATCACATTGAAGCGGGCGCAGATGCCTTCCTCATGCCCTCCCGCTTCGAACCCTGCGGCCTGAACCAGATGTACAGCCTGCGCTACGGCACCTTGCCTATCGTCCACCGCACGGGCGGACTGGCCGACACGGTCACCGATGCCGACGACTTCCGCCACCCACTGCAACGCAACGGATTTGTTTTTGACAGCCCGCAAAGCGCAGCCCTGCATCATGCCGTGCTGCGCGCGGAGGCGCTGTTCCGTCAACCGGCGCTGTGGTCACATCTGCAAGATCAGGCCATGGCGGGCGACTATAGCTGGCAGCACTCGGCACGCGCCTATCTCCAGCTTTATTACGAGGTGCTGGCGCGGCGCGCAGGTGATCACTAAGCGCCTCCCGCTCGCCGCTGATTCGCTATACTGGGGACTAAAGGAGAACCATATGGAAATGCAATTTTATGGCGCCGCAGGGGGGGTCACCGGGTCCTGTCATTTCCTGCGCGTTGGCGATATAAAGCTACTCATCGACTGCGGGTTGTTTCAGGGCAAGCATGACTTGGAAGAAGAAAATCGCGCCGAGTTCGGCTTTGATGCCAAAGATATTGATTATCTGTTGCTGACCCATGCCCATCTCGATCACTGCGGACGCATTCCCTTACTGGTGAAACGCGGCTTTCGCGGCGAGATCATCACCACGGCAGCTAGCCGTGAGCTGGCGCGACTGGTGCTCATGGATGCAGCAGGCCTTGCGGCAGAAGAGGCGCGACGCTCCAACCGACGTCACCAGCGTCAGGGTGGAACGGAATCCGCGCCCATTTACGACATCACCGACGTCCTCGATACTATGGATCGCTTCGGACGTACCGCGGATTATGCGCAGAAAATAGAGGTCTGCCCCGGCGTCAGTGTGACCTTCGGAGATGCCGGTCATATTCTCGGTTCCGCCTGGATACTGATAGAAGCCAGTGAAGCGGGCAGGCAGCAGCGCATCGTCTACTCCGGTGATCTGGGCAACCGCGGCAAGCCGATTATCAACCCGTCCACCCCCGCACCCCAGGCGGATGTCATCGTCATGGAAACCACCTACGGCGACCGCCTGCACAAGGCCATCAGGCCCTCGGTAGACGAGCTGCGCGATGCCATCCTCGACACCCTGAAACGCGGCGGCAATGCCATCATTCCCACCTTCGCCCTGGAGCGCGCCCAGGATTTACTGTATTACCTGCGCGAGATGATGAACGACAACCAGCTCCCCGCCAACCTGCCGGTCTTCCTCGATTCGCCCATGGCCATTTCGGCCACGGAGATTTTTCGCCGTCACCCGGAATGCTTCAATCCCGACACCCGTGAAGGCCTGCAACAGGGCGCCGATCCCTTCGCCCTGCGCAACCTCCACTTCACCCGTGAAACCAGCGAATCCATGGGCATCAATCTGATCAAGGGCGGCGCGCTGATTATGGCCGGATCGGGCATGGCGACCGGGGGCCGGGTCACCCACCATCTCAAACACAACATCTGGCGCGAAGACTGCAGCGTCATCTTTGTCGGCTATGCCGCACAGGGGACGCTGGCACGGCGCATCATCGACGGGGCGAAAACCGTGCGGATATTTGGTGAAGAGATTCACGTCGCCGCCCAAATTTACACCATCGGCGGTTTCTCGGCCCATGCCGACCACGATGAGCTTCTCGCCTGGTACGGTGACCAAAAACCGACGCGCACCGTTCTCGTCCATGGTGAGGATAATGGCCGGGAAGGCATCGCCAGGGTGCTGCGGGCGCGCGGCTTACAGGTGGATTGCCCGGTCATTGGCGATCGTTATTCCCTCTAAAAAAGCTTTTGCGTTGCGCGGGGACCATAAACAGCTACAATGCCCCGAAGGCTTTTACACCCGCATGCAGGAGGAGTCGTACTATGTCAGGTCATTTTCCTTTTTCCGGCAAGGCCAACCGCGTTTCGGTCTACGCCTTTTTTGAGGCCCACGACTGGAGCCTTGAAGCGCAAGAGAAATATTTTGAAGCGTGGTACCAGTGGACGAAAGACTACGTCATGAATGACGCCGACCTGAAAGCCGCCAAAGGCGTACTCTTCAGCGGCGAGCACTTCGGCACCCATGCTGACCATGAATTCCATCTGCATGGCTATGCTGTTGCCACGCGCATGCTGGACCTCGGCGAAACCATCAAGGGGAGCATCCTGCCCAAGCTGGACCACGACATGCTCCACGCCCTGGAACATGATCATGAAGAATGGGTCGCTGCCGCCAATGCCGTCGCGGCAAGCCATCCCCGGTCGGAAGCGCCGGAGATTGGTCGTTATCGTCACGTCTGAATCTGCGGCAACGGTGTCGGATCAGGTCACGGACCTGACTTCCGGCACCACATGCAGCATATCTCCCAGCACCGCCATCTGCCTCCGTGGGTAATGTGCACCATGGATCCACAAAATATTCATCGCTGTTTTGCGGCCCTGCGCGCTGCCATTCCTGAACCAAAAACCGAGCTGAACTACCACACCCCTTTTCAGCTTCTGGTCGCCGTAGTGCTCTCCGCGCAAAGTACGGATAAAGCCGTCAACGCCTGCACTCAGACACTCTTTGCCGCGGCACCCACTCCCGACGCGATGGCGGCGCTCGGTGAAGACGGCATCAAGATCCATATCCGTCGCCTGGGGCTATTCAACGCCAAGGCACGTCATGTGCATGCCCTGGCGCAACAACTGCTGGCCCTGCATGACGGCGAGGTGCCTGCAGACCGGAAGGCGCTGGAAGCGCTCCCCGGTGTCGGGCGTAAAACCGCCAATGTCGTCCTCAATACCCAGTTCGGGCACCCCACCATTGCGGTAGATACCCATATCTTCCGGGTAGGCAACCGGACGGGGATCGCCCCCGGTAAAACGCCCCTGGCCGTCGAAAAGGCCCTGCTCGCGGCGGTACCCGCCGAATACCTGCAGGACGCCCACCATCTCCTGATCCTCCATGGTCGCTATACCTGCACGGCCAGACGACCGCGCTGTGGTCGCTGTCCGCTTTTCCAATGCTGCGAATGGCCGGAGAAACATCAGTAGTATTTGATAAACTGAACAAAAGGGACGCGAAGGCACATCGGGGTTTAGGTATGCTTGGCGTGTTCGGCCTTAGTCCGAAGTCCGAAAGGTTTCGACCTGAACTGGGTATCCCGCCTTACGAATCCTCACCTGCCAGCTTATGCGGGTTTCATCGCGGTCTTTTCTTTCATTGATGGCAGATGGCAGGCCGTACTCTACATGGAAGCAGTCGCCCACGGGTGATGTCGCGGCCGCCTTGGAGGCGTGGGATTCTCTTTTGTTTAAAAATTTTGTATTATATTTGGAATTTTAAACCAAACGCCAAGGAGGCGTCATGATTGCAGATCGCATTCGTCAAGCACGACTGGCGGCAGGTCTGACCCTGGGTGCATTGGGTGAACAGGTGGGTGTTTCTCACACCGCTATCCAGAAGTACGAGAAGGGTCTTCTGACGCCCGCGTCGACTCAGCTGCTCAAGCTGGCCCGCGCCTGCGGCATCCGGACCGAGTACTTCTTTCGCACGCATACGGTCGAACTGCTGCAGCCCGAGTTCCGCAAGCTCTCGACCTTTGGGAAGACGGCGCAGGATGCGCTGAAGATCAAGGTCGTCGAGCTGGTGGAAAAGCGCGTGGAGTTGCTCGGCGCCTTTCCCGAACTACCGTTCCCGGCGTTTGCGCCGCCCGCGAATCTGCCTGAGCACGTCGCCTCGCTGGATGAGATCGATGCGTTCTCGGATACGGTCCGCAACGCTTGGCAGTTGGGGCTGAACCCGATTGCCGACCTCACCGACACCCTCGAAGGGCTTGGCTTGCTGGTCATTGTGGTCGATGAAGAGAACCCGGGGTTCTCTGGCTTGACGGCCAAGGCACGAACCGAAGATGGCCGGGAATATCCGGTCGTGGCTGTTTCCAAGCGCTGGCCCGGTGATCGGCAGCGGTTCACCCTGGCGCATGAGCTGGGGCATCTGCTGCTCGAAGGACGACTGGCTGATGGCATCGACGAAGAGAAAGCCTGCGACCGTTTCGCCGGTGCATTCCTGGCTCCGCGTGTCGCGGTGCTTCAGTTGCTTGGGGCGCAGCGCCATGCGCTGGAATGGCAAGAGTTGTATGTGCTCAAACACGAGTTCGGCCTATCGATGGCCGGGTGGCTGCAGCGCGCCAAACAGTGTGGCGTGATCACCGAGGCTGCCCACCTCTCGATGGTCAAGCGGTTTTCGGCAAAGGGCTGGCGCAAGAACGAGCCAGGTGACCCGCTACCGCAAGAGCATCCACGACTGTTTGATCAGTTGGTGTACCGCGCCTTGGCTGAGCAATACATTTCCGAGGGCAAGGCGGCGGAACTGCTGGGCATCCCGATGATGCGCTTCCACAAAGAACGCCAGTTGGAGTCATCGGATGCAGTTGCTTATCAGTGATGCCAACATCTTGATCGACATGGAAGAGGGAGCGTTGATGGATACGCTCTTTCGGCTTCCGATGCAGTTTGGCATCCCTGATCTGCTGTACTAGGAAGAAATTGAGCTGAACCGCCCCGGGTATTGTAGAGGCTGATTAATGTAAGTCATGCCGCTTTACCGGCCTGACGGGCGAGTTTCTGGTAATATTGTGCCTCAGCTTCTGCCGGAGGGATATATCCCAAGGGTTCCAGAA
>JAKAFG010000101.1 GCA_021818125.1 Pseudomonadota bacterium
CCATCCACACCGCCGACAGCACGGCCAGCAGCAAGGCCACCGCCAGGCTGAGCTGAAAGGCCGTTTTCATCGGCTCGCGCATCAGCATCAACTGGTGATACCGGGTATAAGCCACCTGCACGGCCTCCGCCGCCTGGGTCAATTGCTCAGGAATGGGCTGTTCTACATAGAGCATGCGGTTGCTCTCCCCCAGATGCGGGCTCAGTACCGGAATCAGCACCTTTACCAGCAAGCCGCCTTTGGGTTCCGGCTCGATGGTGGCCGTCGGATGGCTCTCTTCCATGGCGAGGATTTCCCGACGCGGCAAACGCGGCGCCAGACTGAGGTTATCGCTGCTGGTGGCGATGATCCGGTTATCGCTGGAGAAGAGGGTAACACTACTCAAACGGTACTGATCGCGCAGGGCAATCACGGTGATTACGGCGTTGCTGTCAGACTCCCCCACCAGGGCCTGGGCAATGCTCTCCGCCGCCAGCAGCGTGGAATTACGGTAACGATCCACGCCCGCCTTGGCCACGTTCAGGGCCTGATCCAGGGCGGTCTGCACCGCACTGCTAAACCACGAGTCCACACCCCGATTCAGATATTGCCAGGAAAAACCGAAGACGATGACCGCCGGCAGGAAACTGAGCAGGGTAATGATGACCACCAAACGGGTGGCGAGTTGACTGCCCACCTCGCCGCGCCGCAGGCGCAACAGCAGCGCCACCACCGAGACCAGCACCAGAATGAGCAGAGAGAGGACGATTCCTGCGGAAATCACCAGCATGGGCACAAAATAATGGCTCAGCGGCCCCCCGGCGCTGGTGAAAAAGTTGATCCCCAAAAAGGCAACGATAGCCAACAGAAGCAGAACAGCGCCCCAGCGCGGCCCCACCCGCTGCTGCTCCGGGGTGGTGCCGGCACTCAGGGCACGCAGCCAGTTTCTTAGTGCGAAAGGGGCGCGCTGACGATCCATGGGGACTCCAGTTTCCAGTGGCCAAGCAGAGAACGTAAACGCAACGGCAGGGGTAAGGCCTGAACATCAATATACACCCGCAATGCCACCTGACCGCGCGCCGCACCGTGGACCAGCGGGAGCATGAAATCATGCACCTGGGCCAGTGCGGTGGCGACCGCACTCCAGTGCGCGTACAAGGTGAGCGCCCCGTGCTGATCCTCAATGGCGTATTGGTTAGTCAGGGGATAATAGTGGATGCGCCAGTGCTGCTCCCGGTGTGCATGTACCCCCACACCGGGAATGAAGGAGAAGGGTTCGGGCTCCCGCCACTCCGCCTCCACCACCCAGACCAGGGTCTGCCCCTGGTCGAGGATCTGTTGCAGGAGTGCCTCCTTGCCCAGTTGCACGCTGGCATTGATTTCAACGGCATTCTCCTGCGGGGTCACCTGCAAATGTTCCACGTGAAACGCAGGGCCAGCCACGGCGATCCCTGCCAGACCCCAAAAACAGCAAAGCCCAACCAGGATAACGACCAATTGCTGTTGCCAATTTCTGCTGATGGGCAAATGCAACGCACCATCCTGGCTCACGCACCCTTCTCCAGCAAGGCATAGAAAAAGCCATCCATGTTTTCCTGTCCGGGCAGGCGTTGTCCGGTCAGCGCGTGCGCAGAACGGCGCGCATCGGGATGACTCTGGAGAAAGGCGATGATTTGTTCCTCGTTTTCTTCGGGTAGCACCGAACAGGTGGCATAGAGCAGCCGACCGCCGGGGCGCAGACAAGGCCACAGGCCCTCCAGCAGGCGCGCCTGTTGCGCTACGGCCTCGGCCACCTCTTCCGGCTGGCGGCGCAGACGGATGTCAGGGTGGCGACGGATGACCCCGGTGCCGGTACAGGGCGCATCCAGGAGAATGGCGTCATAGGGCTCGCCATTCCACCAGGTAGCGGTTTCTGCGGCATCGGCCGCCTGCAAATGTACCGTACCGCCTTGCCTTTCCAGGGCCTCGCGCACGCGGTTCAGGCGTTCTGCGGAGCGGTCCAGGGCATCCAGGCGCGTCGCCCCCAGTGCCCATAGGTGGGCGGTCTTGCCGCCAGGGGCCGCGCAAGCATCCAGAATCCGTTCCCCCTCCTGGGGCGCGAGAATATGGGCCGCCAGTTGTGCCGCTCCGTCCTGTACCGCCACCCAACCGGCATCCCAGCCCGGCAGGGTCGCTACCGGCACACTGGCGGGCAGACACAAGGCCGCATCACTCCACGTCACGCCCTCGGCCTCCAGGCCTTGTTTTGCCAGCAACTGCCGATATTTACCGGGATCCACCCGTTGCGTATTCACCCGCAGCCAGAGGGGCGGCGCGGTGTTATTGGCCGCGGCAATGGCGGGCCAGTCTTGCGGATAGGCCGCGCGTAAACGCGCCGCCAGCCAGGCCGGATGCCCGAGATCGCGATCGGCCAGTGCCGCATCCAAAACCTCCCGCTCACGCAGATAACGGCGCAGAACGGCATTCATCAGACCGCGCGCCCAGGGTTTTTTCAGGGCCTCTGTCATCTCAACCCAATCATTGACCACGGCGAAGGCGGGCCGTTGCCCATGGCGTAACTCAAAAAGGGCCAGACTGAGCAGAAAACCCAAATCCGTATCTTCCTCGCGCCAGCCTTTGCGCAGCAATTGAGCGGCCAGGGCCTGCAAGAGCAGATACTCGCGCAGCGTGCCCAGCACCAGCCATTGCAAGGTCGCCCGATCAACACCGGTCAACACCATCGGCAACAGGGCGGCGTCCACCGTCTGCCCGCTATCCACGCCCCGCAATACGGCAATAGCGGCCTTGCGCACCGCCACACCCGATGTGCTTTTTACCCGTTCAATCCCTGTCCGCTCTTCCCTCATCCCAGCACTTCGCCAACCTGCGGGCGATAACCGCGGGCGAAATCACTGCCGCTGAGTACGCCCTTGCCCGCCGGTTGCACCGCCAGCAACTGCAATTGATCTTCGCCACAGGTCACCACTACCCCGTCTTTTTCCACGGCAGCGATGGTGCCGGGCGCCTGATCGCCCCGCACAGGCAGCACCCGCGTCTGCCAGACCCGCAAGCCTTTGTCGCGAAAAAGCGTATGGGCGACAGGGCTGGGGTTGAAAGCCCGCACCAGACGCTCCAGCGTCGCCGCGGGAAGCCGCCAGTCGAGCATCGCCTCTTCTTTCTTCAGCTTGCGGGCATAGGTCACCAGCGCCGGGTCCTGGGGCACGGGTTTGAGCCGATTCGCCCAGAGCCGGTCCAGGGCCTGACGCAAGGCATCGCTGCCCAGCCGTGCCAAATGGTCATGGAGGCTGGCCGCCGTGTCATCGGGCGCAATGGGCACGCGCTCCTCCCACAGCACCGGACCGGAGTCGAGCCCGGCTTCCATCTGCATGATGGCGACACCGCTTTCCCTATCCCCCGCCGCGATGGCCCGGGCGATAGGCGCCGCGCCGCGCCAGGCGGGCAGGAGACTGGCGTGGACATTGATGGCGCCACGCGTCGGCAGGTCAAGAATCCCCTGCGGTAAAATCTGTCCATAGGCCACGACAATCAGCAAATCCGGCGCCAGGCTCCGGAGCAATTCCAGGGCCTCGCCCGTCTTACAGGATTCCGGCTGAAAAACGGGAATGCCTGCGGCCAAAGCCTCCTGCTTCACCGGGCTGGCCTGCAACGCCCGCCCCCGGCCCGCCGGGCGATCCGGCTGGGTAAATACACCGACGACGTCTTCCGGCCCTTGCAGCAATTCGGCCAGAATGAGGCGCGCGAACTCCGGAGTCCCGGCAAAAACAATGCGCTGTTTTCTAGTCACCGAGCCGCACTCTTTTGTCCGCCTTACGGCGAATCAGGTTTTGCTTGAGGCGGGACAGATGATCGACAAAAAGGGTACCGTTGAGATGGTCGATCTCATGTTGCAGGCAAACCGCCAGCAGCCCATCGGCCTCCAATTCAATGGTCTTGCCCTGTACCGTGGTCGCGCGCACCGTCACTTTTTCGGCGCGCCGCACCGTCTCCACCACGCCGGGTACCGACAGGCAGCCTTCCTTCATCTCTTCTTCACCCGTGCTCGCAATAATTTCCGGATTCACCAAAGTCAGCAGATCATTGCGATTTTCTGAAACATCCACGACAATCAGCCGGTGACCAGCGGCCACCTGTGGCGCGGCCAGACCGATACCGGGTGCATCGTACATGGTTTCCGCCATATCGTCGGCGAGTTGCTGTATCTGTTTGTCCACCCGGACTATGGGTTGGGCCATGCCCTTGAGGCGGGCATCGGGGAACTCCAGTATCTTCAAGAGAGGCATTTCGTCACCAACTATTACCATCCGGCAAAAATCGTATCTTGAACTAATACTATTCCCTGCGGAAGTCCAGCGGAGATCATTCATGCAGAAGAACATCTGGCGCAACACCCTATTTTGTCTCGGCCTCAGCGCCATGGCCCCAGTAATGGCGCAGGCTGCGCCGTCCGGCATACAGCTACGCAGTGAACATAGTTATACCGTCAAAGCCGGTGACACCCTCTGGGGTATTGCCGCACATTTCCTCAAAAATCCCTGGGACTGGCCACAGATCTGGCACCGGAATGCCTATATTAAAAACCCCAATCTGATTTATCCGGGTGACCGCATCGTGATCACCCGCAGACCCAACGGCCAGCCAGAACTCAGTGTTATCTCGCTGCATCCGCAGATGACTGCGGAGCCCTTGCCCACGGTTGCCACCGGCGAAGTAATGCCATTCCTCGGCACGCCTGGTGTTATCGCCAGCAAGAAGGCTTATGACCAACTGCCCTATCTTGCTGCCAGCGCTAGTGAGCATATCGTCTACACGGTGGGCGATAAGCTCTATGCTTCGGGGCTGGAACAGGCACCCGCTGGTGCCCATTACCAGATTGTCGCCCTCGGGCCGGAACTCTATCGTCCTGGCGTCAAGAAGCCCGTCGGTTATGCGCTCCGCGATCTCGGTAGCGCAGTCGTGCGCAGCAACGGCACACACGCCGCCGTAGAGATCACCAATGCCCTGAAAGAAATCTCTCTGGGCGACCGGTTGGTACCTGCCACGGACCGTAGCGCGCCCCATTACTTCCCCAGCGCCCCCTCCCACCCGGTGAATGCTCAGATCATCGCCAAAATGAGTAATTATCCGGAACTGATGGTAGGCCAGGTCGTTATCGTGGATCAGGGCCAGGAAAGCGGCCTGAGCGCTGGTAATGTGCTGCAGATTGAAAGGCCCGGAGGAGAGAAGGAAAATGCGGTGACCGGCAAACCCTTCGCTCTGCCGCCGCAGAAGGTGGGTACCGTCATGCTGTTCCGGATATTCCCCACGGTCTCCTACGCCGTGATTACCACGGCGACGCATGGCATCCTGGTGGGTGACAAACTGGCCAGTCCGAGCCCCGTAACAGCCAGCGACAGATCCGCAGGAAACGGGTGACAGACCGGGCCTGGCTCGCCCTCGACCGTATCCCCGGCCTCGGTCCGGTCCGCCAACGTGCCCTGCTGGAGCGCTTTGGTGCGGTAGAGCGCTGTTTTCAAACCGGCGCTGGCGCTCTGCAGGACCTTGGTTTGCAGGCGACGCAAATCGCCGCCTTGCAGAAGGCGCCCGAGGACATTCTCACGCCCGCAGACCGGCGCTGGCTGGAAAGTCCCGACACCGACCTCTGTCGCTGGACTGACGCCGATTATCCCCCTCTGCTACGCCATATCTCCGACCCGCCCTTGCTGCTCTATTTACGCGGACAGCGCGCCTGTCTGAACCAGGCCATGCTGGCTATCGTTGGCAGCCGCAGCCCCACCGCGACCGGGGTCGCGACAGCCGAAGCCTTCGCCAAAAATCTGGGTGAGGCGGGCCTTATCATCAGCAGCGGCCTAGCCCTCGGCATTGATGCCGCCGCCCATCGCGGCGCCCTCCACAGTGGCACCGTCGCCGTACTCGGTACCGGCGCCGATCTCATCTACCCGCGCAGCCATCTGCAACTCGCCCGTCAGATTACCGGACAAGGCCTCATCCTCAGCGAACAACCGCCCGATACCGGTCCACGCAGCGGTCTCTTCCCCCGACGCAACCGCATCATCAGCGGCCTCAGCCTGGGTGTACTGGTGGTCGAAGCCGCGGAGGGCAGCGGTTCGCTGATTACCGCCCGGCTGGCAATGGAGCAGGGCCGCGAAGTCTTTGCCATCCCCGGCTCCATCCACTCACCGTTGTCGCGCGGCCCGCACCGCCTCATCCGCGACGGCGCCAAACTGGTCGAGAGTGCCGAAGACGTGCTCAGCGAACTCGGTCCCCTGTACGCCGTGCTGCGGGACGGTCAGGCGACAGCACCCGCAGACTGGCAACCCGAAGATCCGGCTCAGGCCAAAGTTTGGGCCGCCATGGACTTCGACCCCCTCGCCCCGGAACAGATCGCCAGCCGCTGCGGATTGACGCTGACCGAGCTTTCGGCCATCCTCTTGGACATGGAATTACAAGGTTACCTCGCGGCCTGTCCCGGCGGCCGTTTCTGTCGCCTCCCACCTGCTTCCTAGGGCCAAGGTATGGAAGACGTCATAGACATCATTAGTTATCTGCTCGACCATCTCGACGACGAAGACGACGACATGCTCGAGGACCGTTTGCGCGCCGTCGGTTTTCCGGACGACGATATTCAGCGCGCCCTCGACTGGATGGAGGGCTTCGCGGTAGAGGAGCAAGAGGAGACCAGCCCCCGCTCACTGCGCGCCTACCATCCCTACGAACAGCAAAATCTTTCCGTGGCCGCCCGCGGTCAGCTCCATGACTGGGAGCGGCTTGGCGTCATCAACGGCGCCATGCGTGAACGCATTATCGATCGCCTGCTCGCCCTGGAACTGGACGACACCGATCTCGAAACCCTCGACTGGGTAACCTTCATGGTGATGGCTAACGACCCCGGCCCCGAGGCCTTCTGGGTCGATGCCTTACTCGGTAGCGACGGCGCACGGATTCTCCACTGACCTATGGCACACCAGCTCGTTATTGTAGAATCACCGGCAAAAGCCAAGACCATCCAGAAGTATCTGGGGGATGATTTTCAGGTGCTCGCGTCCTACGGCCATGTGCGTGATCTGCAGCCCAAAGAGGGTGCCGTAGATACGGAGCATGAGTTCTCCGTGCGTTACTCCGCCATT
>JAKAFG010000102.1 GCA_021818125.1 Pseudomonadota bacterium
TCAGACCGAGAAGGCCGTCCCGGACCCCATGCACCCAGCCGCTACCGCCGTTGGCGGCGACCGGGGGGTGGCGAACCTGCTCACCTTGTCGGACGGCACGATGTTCCTGCCGGTAACTGCCTACCGGGATTTGCAAGGTAAGCTCGCCAGGGAACAAAAGAAACTGGCGCACAAGGTGAAGTTCTCGGCCAACTGGGAGAAGCAGAAGGCCCAAATCACGCGATTGCATCAGCGCATCGCGGAAATGCGCAAGACCGTACTGCATCAGGTCAGCACCGCCATCAGCAAAAACCACGCAGTAGTGGTGCTGGAAGATCTGAAAGTACGGAACATGACGGCGTCCGCACAGGGCACCGTCGATCAACCCGGACGCCATATCCGGCAGAAATCAGGACTGAACAAATCCATTCTCGATCAGGGCTGGGGTATGCTCAAACAGATGCTGGGCTACAAGCTCCAGTGGGCTGGCGGCATGCTGCTCCTGGTGGACCCCGCCTACACCTCGCAAATCTGTCCGATTTGCGGCGTGGTGGATGCGGAGAATCGCAAGACGCAAGCCGTGTTTCTCTGTCAGCACTGTGGGCATGAAGCCCATGCGGACGTGAACGCGGCACAGAACATCCTCGCAAGGGGCTTGCAGTCAACGGCGGGGCACGCCGGGGTAGTCTGTTCTCCAGCGTAAGCCGGAGAGTTGCCTGAAACCAAAGGGAATCAGGCAATCGAAGTGGCTGAAGTAGGGCCGCTGTTGGCAGAAAGGAATCCTCGTCCTTCCCGATCTTGAGATCGGCAGCCGTAGGCTGAGGGCGAGGAGGATGTCAACTAAAGTCACTGGTGCAGTATTGATTTGACTGGCCTCAATCTCCCTTTTCAGAGTGGATAGTTGGTATAGCAGAAAGGGAGCTTCGTTCTGATTTCGTGGGCTTTTGTGACAAATTGCCCTCCTATGTTGAAAGCTAAGGATTACAAATGATAATTGCGATCTTGATCTAGCTGATGGTCTATGGCAACCTGAAGTCAGCACCATTTTATTACCCAATGCTCCGCAACTCTCTGAAACAACGTGACGCAAACGACAGATCGCCGTAATTTAAGGATTATTAATGGCTTTTTCGGAATTTACCCCGCCTAAAAAAGCATCGCTGCTCAAAGTGCCAAAAATCACGCTGTATTTCTGGGTTGCGAAATTGCTGACCACCGCCATGGGTGAGGCGACCTCGGATTATCTTGTTTTCCATACCAATCCCTATCTGGCAGTGATGGGTTGCGGATTACTATTCTTGGCCGCGATCTGGCTACAGATATGGAGCAGGCAATACTCTGCCCATTATTATTGGTTCGCGGTGATCATGGTAAGCATCTTTGGCACGCAAATCGCTGATGTCACCCATGTGGTTCTGGGTGTCCCATACGTCATTTCGACTTCCGTTTTCTTCGTTGCTTTGGCAACGATCTTGGGGGCATGGAAGTTCAAAGAGAAGACTCTGTCTATCCACAGTGTCCATACACCTCGACGCGAGGCGTTCTATTGGGCAACCATCGTGGCGACTTTCGCCCTCGGTACGGCTGCAGGTGACATGACGGCGTCTAGCCTGGATCTTGGTTATTTCGCATCAGGCCTGCTCTTTATCGTTTTGTTCTGCATTCCTGTGGTGGCCTATTTCATCTTTGATCTGAATGAAATTGCAGCATTCTGGATAGCCTATATCCTGACACGCCCACTGGGCGCCTCATTTGCGGACTGGACAGACAAACCCATGCGACTTGGAGGACTGGGGTTCGGCGACGGTCCGGTGAGCATTTCATTAACGCTCGTGATCATGACGTTACTTCTTTTCCTGATCATTTCCAAGGTGGATGACCCTAACCGACGAGCTCTGGAATCAAACTGATGAAAACTCCTCTGAGGGGGATAAAGCATTGTACCCCAGAATCGAATATTTCTTTTGAGCAAGTGCACCACAACACTTCATTGAAGCCAGGGGATACGATACGGTAAACCATGCAGCATCTTTGCACTTTTATGATGGCGGCCCAATATGCTTACATCCAACGACCGCTACCAGTCTGGCACCGCCATGCGGCAGAAGCCATCGGTATGACTCGGCGCATGATAGCCTACTACAAAAACGGCTCTCGCCCGATACCAAAGACCGTGTGGCTGGCCTGCCTCGGTTATGAGGTGCTTGAACGCCACGCAGATTGATTAAGGTGACTAATATGGTCGATTTTGCAGCGGGAGCGGTCATTCGCATGTTTGACGAAGATGCTATCAGCTTGCCATCCTGTTACCAAGCCCATAAAATATGCGCAGATGTCACCTTCGCGACACGCCGCGGTAGCCGTTAGGCGCGTCATGACTATGTGCGCAGACTGGCTTGATTATTGCCTTAATGCTTGTGCGCGCAAGCGCAATCCCCCACCTGATGAAGGAGCCAACGAATGAGCGAACAGACGCTACCCTGGGACGAAGACGCACTGCAACGCCTGGAGAAGATGCCCTCTTTCGTGCGTAACATGGCCAAGGCCAAAATCGAGAAGGCCGCCAAGGAAGCGGGCGAATCGAAAGTCACCGCCGCGTTTCTGGATGCCAACAAAGGTAAACTGATGGGTTAGCGTCAGTTCGAGCGTAGATGCCTAGCGCCCGCGCGGCGCGGGGCTGGCTGACCGTTTCCAGATGACAGAAGCGGGCGCTCGAAGCAATTTCCAGACATCCCGCAGGGGTTTGAGCCGGTTAGCCGTCGCTGACCGCCCGATGTTCGAGCGGCACCATAGGCTGAACTGCTGTCCGTGAGGAATCGTCCGGGATGACAGATCCACGTTGATACCTACCGTTGAAGCCCTGACGGGTCGGCCTGCGGCAGTGAGTCGGATGATGTCATTTGCTTTCGGCCGCTGAATGTCCGCATCCAGTCTTTACCGCCCACCACTTCTCCGCAATCTACCGCTTTCCATCGCCCATCGGCAAGCACCTTCATCGCTCCTCGACCCCTTGCGCAATTACATACCCAGGGCATCGTCCCCTCCCCGGGCCGGTTCCTGATAGAATCTGAGCAGTCGAGGAGACTGTCCATTGCCGGATCCATATTCAAAGCACTGTGCCGAACTCCGCAAGATCATCCATGTGGACATGGATGCCTTCTTTGCGGCGGTGGAGCAACGGGACCATCCCGAGCTGCGGGGTCAGCCCGTCATCGTCGGCGGCGATCCTGCCAGCCGGGGCGTCGTGGCGACCTGCAGCTATGAGGCCCGCCGCTTTGGCATTCACTCCGCTATGACGGCAGCCCGTGCCCGGTCGCTTTGTCCCCAGGCGATTTTCCTCCGCCCGCGCATGGAGGACTACCGGGAGGCCTCCCGTCAGGTCATGGGAATCCTGCGGTGCTATACGCCCCTCGTGGAACCCCTGTCGCTGGACGAGGCGTTTCTGGACGTGACCGCAGCCACCGCCGATGGGGTCCTGGCCGTCCAGATCGCCCGGGAGATCCGGGCGCGCATCGAGCGGGAAACGGGGTTGACCGCTTCGGCGGGGGTGTCCTACAACAAGCTGCTTGCCAAGCTCGCCTCCGACTGGCGCAAGCCCAATGGGCTCTTTGTGGTTCCACCCGAACACGGGTTGGCCTTCCTGGCGCCACTCCCCGTCGGTAAGCTCCATGGCGTGGGTCCGGCTACCGTGAAAAAGCTGTCCTCGATGGGGATCCATACGGTCCTGGATCTCCGGAATGCGTCACGGGAGGTCTTGATCGCGCCGTTCGGTAAAGCTGGTCTCTGGTTTTATGAGATCGCCAGAGGAATCGACAGACGTCCCGTTCAACCGAGCCGCCAGCGGAAATCCGTCGGCACCGAGCGCACCTTCCCGGAGAATCTGGCAGACCCGAAGGTCATGCTGGCCACCCTGCAGCAGATGGCGGGGCAGGTTGCCGCCCGTCTCCAGGCGATGGGGCTGGCGGGGCGTACCGTGAGCATCAAGGCACGCTTCCCGGATTTCGCGACGGTCACCCGGGCGCATACCGACGCGCAGGCGGTCTGGCGCACGGAGGCCATCTCTGCATTTCTGCCAGGACTATTGGCCAAGGCCATCCCTGCCGGGTTGCCTGTGCACGCATCCGTCCGGTTGCTGGGAGTGACCGTAAGCGGCCTGGTCAATGTCGAGGCGGTTCCGCCGGAAGCTGGCCAGATGAACCTGCTGGAGGAGGCCGTCGACCTTCGGTGAAATGACGTTTCAGGAATAGGTGGTAACGCAGCCCAATCGGGCACACGAATGCATCCGTTGACGGGTCGGTGGCATGTGGCCTATGCTGAAACCTATGTCGAAAGGGAGGTGTTACCATGCATACGGAACGCCACGTACGTTTTTTTCGCAATGGCCGCAATCAAGCGGTTCGTATTCCCCGTGAGTTCGAGATGGACGCGCAAGAGGCCATCATGCGGCGTGAGGATGATCGCTTGATTATCGAGCCCGTAAAACGCAAAGGGCTTCTGGCCACTCTGGCGAGTCTTTCTGCCTTGGATGAGGAGTTCCCGGATACGGATCGCGATCTTCTCCCACTGGATGACATCGAATTGTGAGTGGGACCCGTCGCTACCTGCTGGACACCAATATTCTGTCGGATTTGATCAGGCATCCACAGGGTATAGTGGCACAGAGGATTGCCGTTGTCGGCGAGGCAGCCGTGTGCACCTCCATTGTGGTGGTTTGTGAATTGCGGTATGGCGCAGCAAAGAAAAGTTCTCCCCGACTCACAGAACAGGTGAACGCCGTTATCGCGGCCATGGATGTGCTCCCCTATGACACGCCGGCCGATCAGGCTTATGCGGAAATCCGTCAACACCTTGCCGCCTGTGGCCAGCCCATTGGTCCGAATGACTTGCTCATTGCCTCCCATGTACTGGCAGCCAAGGCCATATTGGTGAGCGCCAATGTGGGCGAGTTTTCCCGAGTGCCCGGACTCATAGTGCACAATTGGCTGCAGTGATCAAAAAGCCTCTGCAGCAAGGCCTGCATCTTGAGATGCCTGGTGTTCGTCGGGCCGGCAATCCATATAACCTAGCAGCCTTATGGTAGGTAGTTCTAATGGGCGATTAGCAGCGGATCCGGCCATTGGTCGCTGGACTCCGTATGCCCGCCATAGCGCGAGGTCGGGATGAAACTCTATTGCTTGTTAACATTTGCTGCCTGCCCGATGCCCACACCTGTAAGTTCTGGTTAAACTTTAATGATTGTGTCGCTGTAAAGTGCCACCAGCGGGTCGTGGGTCATTAACCGCATCAGTTCCACAAGCGCTTGTACCACAAGAATGCGGTCAAACGGGTCTGGTGGTACGCGCGCAACTCTTCCACGGCAACCACGTGCTCTGCCTCGATAGGAAGAACCTGGCGATCACGATCTCGCGCTCCTGTCCTTGCTCGATGGCTTCCACCAGGCGGGGCAGAGAGAACTTGGCTTGTAACATATTGACAGACTTCATCGTATTCTCCATAAAATGGGGTTGGTCTAGTCTGGCTAACTAAAAGAGTCAAGACCGTGATTATGCTATCTGCCATGTCAAACGCTGTCCGGGAACCACCCCGTGACGCTCAACGCCGCCTGCCGCCACCTCCAGCGTCGTGCGGGCACCCCGGCAGGATTTCATGCGCCATGCGCTGACATCTGGGTGACGAGCCAATATCCTCAGATCGGCATCCAGGAAAATGACATCGATGGGGAAACACATACCCACGGTGTGTACACTCCCGCAAGCAGTCAGCAACAACCCCTGCTGATCAGAGAGCCCGGTCTTGCCCAGCAAACCCTGCAAACGGTCGAGAAAACTGGCCGCCATCTGCACCTCAGACCAGAGCACCTGATCACCCCGACAAACTACGCCTTGTTGTGTCAAAAGCCGCCTTCCTGAAGAAATTTCATATAGATGACAAAAGCCAGCATCAAAAAGGTGATAGGGAAAATGAAGACAACCAATGGCGCCAGTAACTTGACCGGTGCCTCCAGCGCCAGCTTTTCGGCGCGCAGGAAACGCTCCTCACGTCGCTGTTCCGCTTGCGCCCGTAATACCGGCCCCAGATCACCACCCCGCTCTTCCGATTGAATCAGGGCGCTGACCAGGCTCCGCACTTCCGGCAATGGAACCCGCTCCCCAAAGCGTCGAAAAATATCCATCTTCGACGTCCCCGCGCGCAAATCGCGGATCATCATGCCAAACTCATTGCGCAACGGTCCCAGCGGCCCCTTGTCCACCGCCACCTGCATGGCGCCCGTCAAATTCAGCCCACCCTCAATCATCAGGGTGATAAAGTCGAGATAAACGGGTAGCTCCTTGAGAATCAGCCGTCCCCGCCGCTTCGCCTGCTCAACAAGCCACAGATCGGGATAAAAACTGCCAACCAGCATGGCCAGCAGGCTCAGCCAGATATTGAAAAGCCCAAATGCCGTATTAAATAAAAAGACAAAAATCAGCGGCACCAGCATACTGATTACCTTGAGCGCTACAAACTCTCTGGCACTGAGCAAATAATTCATACCGGCTCTTTGTAATCGATGGTGGACGCGCAGTAAACGGCGGTCTGGAATGAAGACAATCAACGTGGATCGGATGAACTGCACCAAGGGCCAGAACGGGCGCAACCCTTTGGGCAAGGGATCCATATAATCCCGCGGTGATGGCTCCATCTGCCGCGCCAGCATACCCAATCCATACACAAAAAGTCCGATGGAAACCCCGGCGATGAGCGCTATTAATGCCGCCCATAGCGCACTCATACTTCAATGCTCACGATTTTACGGATCCAGAAATAGCCGAGCACTTCGAACAAAATGGCCATAGCCAGCACCGCCCAGCCGCGCATCGTATTAAATAGCGCCCCCATAGCCTGTGGCTCAATCTGCAAGAGCGCAAAGATGATCAATGCTGGCAAAACCGTCATCACAATACCCTGAAGTCGGCCCTGTGAGGTCAGCGCCTTTATCTTCTGCTCCATCATTAGTCGCTTGCGGATGGTATCCCCCAGTCGCGCCACCGTGTCGGCGAGATTACCTCCCACCTCCCGACTAATACGCAGGATGTGCAACTGGTGT
>JAKAFG010000103.1 GCA_021818125.1 Pseudomonadota bacterium
CCTTACCCTGTGCCTCTTCACGCAACTCCACACCACGACGCTCGGCGTTGGCGATGATTTCTGCCGCCTTGTCCTTGGCTTCGCGGAGCAGCTCCGTCGCACGCTTCTGCGCCAGGGCCATTTCTTCCTTGCCGCGTTCCGCTGCCGCCAGGCCATCGGCGATTTTGGCGCGGCGGTCATCCATGACCTTACGCAAAGGACCATACATATACTTGTACAGCAAGGCCACCAAGATGACGAATGTGACCAACTGTACGATCAGCGTTCCATTGATACCTACTGGATTCATGACTACCTCACTTGCAAGTGGGCCGGCTCAGCCGGTCCAGCATCAGCCCAGGAACGGGTTGGCGAAGAGGAACCAGAAACCGAAGGCCAGAATAATGAAGGGGAAAGATTCCATCAGACCGGCAAAGATGAAAGTATTCACCAACAACTGTGGGCGCATTTCCGGCTGACGGGTGATGCCTTCAATAGTCTTGGAGGTGATCAGACCCCAACCGATGGCGGAACCCAGACCGGCGGCGCCGAAAATGATACCTACGGCAATGGCAGTAGCAGCAACAATGATGGTATGTGCGTCCATGGTAACTCCTTACAAGTGTCGCAAAGTGGAATAATAAACTCTTAGTGATCCTGCATGTTCGCCATGCCGAGATAAACCACCGTCAGCACGGTGAAAATAAATGCTTGCAGGATGATGATCAAACTCTCAAACAGCGACCAGACTTCGCCCATGACCAGCCCGCCCCACCAGGGCAGCATGGCGAGCAGCAGGAAGACCAGTTCGCCGGCAAACATGTTGCCGAAAAGTCGCAGACCCAGGCTCAACGGTTTGGTGATCTCTTCGATCAGCGACATGATGATATTTATCGGCGCCAGGAAGATGCCGAAAGGATGGGTCAGGTAGGTCTTGAAATAGGAGAATCCCTTGACGCGCAGATTGGTGGCGATCATCAACAGAAACACGGCGACGGCGACACCCAGCGTCGTATTCAGGTTGACCGTGGGGGTAATGCGGAACTCCGCGATCCCGAACCAATGCGCAACCATCCCCGGCAGGTACGCGGGGATGAGATCCATGCTGTTCATCAACAGAATCCAGAGAAACACCGTCATGGCGACCGGGGCAATCAGCGGATCCTTGACCGGGAAGCTGCCTTGCACCAGATCGTCGATGAAATCCACCACCCCCTCCAGCCAGTTCTGCATTCCGCTGGGGGCGCTGGCCTGCAAACGGGAGCCCACCACCATGGCGGTAATCACCAGAATGGCGGCCAGGACCCAACCCATGACGATGGTGTCGAGATTAAAGGTCCAGAAGCCTTCGCCGATGGACCAGTTTACGAGGTGATGGGCGATATCGCCTGATGCCACGCTTAACTCCTTTGCCTGGAACGTTCCCGCACCAGAAATGCCAAAAATACGAAATGGGTCAGCAAGAATCCGGCGACCAGCCCGATAACCGGCAGGCGCAGCCAGAACATTGCAAAAATCAGTCCGAGGATGGTGATAGTCCAGCGCTGCAACACCGCTCCACCTAGGCGCCGTGCGGCGCGCTGGCTAGAGGCGGGGAGCGCGATAAGGCGGCCACCCAAAATGAGCATGTTGATTGCGCTCAAAAATGCTGCAAAAAGCACCGCGTAGGCTTCTTCCCGCCCCCAGCGCCAAGCCACTATGGCGGCCAGCAGCAAGGCTACTGTCAGTACTGTTGCAGTCACTCGCCCTACATACGACGAGAAATTCACCATCGCGGTTTGCTTTTCTTGCTCTTTCGACAGGCAAGTCTTAAATACGCGCCAAGTCTAAACAGGCTGGTGCAGCCCGTCAAGAGCTGAATATCAGCTTTCATCATCATCGAGCGACACGCCCAGGCGCTGAAAAAGCGCCGCCTCCTGTTCCGGTTCGTCCCAGCGAATCCGTAGCTCGCCGCCACGCCCTTGCGCACGCAGGTCGACGGACAACCCCAGACGCGCGCCAATCCGGGCGGAAAGCGCCGCAATATTGGGGTCCGGCTCTGCCTTAGACGGCTTGACCCGGCCTTCGGCCTGCGCCAGACGTTCAGTGGCCCGCACACTCAGGGCTTCACGGACGACTCTATCCGCGAGCCGCACCTGGCGCTCGTCCGATAACGTGAGCAGGGCCCGGGCGTGGCCGGCACTGAGCGCCCCATTTTCGACATGGGGATGGAGGTCTGGACAGAGACGCAGCAGACGCAACTGGTTGCTGATGGCAGCACGGGAACGGCCGAGGGATTCGGCCAGCGCTTCGTGGCTGAGGCTGAACTCGTCGAGCAGGCGTTGCAGAGCCTGCGCTTCTTCCAGAGGATTGAGGGCTTGACGCTGAATATTCTCGATAATGCCAATGGCAAGGGCTTGTTCGTCACTGCATTCACGGACCACGGCGGGGATGTGCGCAAGGCCGGCCAACTGCGCGGCGCGCCAGCGGCGTTCTCCAGCCACGATCTCATAGCGGCCGCCACCGATGGCGCGGATGACAATGGGTTGCACCACCCCCTGGCTACGGATGGAGGCGGCGAGATCTTCCAGGGATTCCTCGCTGATCAAACCGCGCGGCTGGTAGCGTCCGCGTTGCAACAGGTCGACGGGAACCTCACGCATAGCGCCGCCCGCGGTTCCTTCACTGGCGAAGAGGGCGTCCAGTCCGCGCCCGAGACCAACCCGCTTCACTCCACCCACTCGCGACGTAAAAACTCGGCGGCGACACCCTGATAGGCCCGCGACCCGGCACAGGCCGGGTCATATTCTAAAGCGGCGCGGCCAAAACTGGGGGCTTCCGCCAGGCGGATATTGCGGGGAACCACCGTACTATAGAGCTTGTCCGGGAAATGACGCTCCAGCTCCAGCCCCACTTCGGAGGAGAGGCGGTTGCGGTTGTCGAACATGGTGCGCAGCAGGCCATGCACTTCGAGGTGGGGGTTGAGCTGCGCACGCACCCGGCGCACGGTGCCAAGCAATTGGGTCAGGCCTTCAAGGGCATAATATTCGCATTGCATGGGGATCAGGACGCTATCCGCGGCAACCAATGCGTTAATGGTCAGCATACTGAGCGCGGGCGGACAGTCGATCAGCACATATTCGAAGTTACTCACCGGGACCAGGGCATTTTTAAGATGCCGCTCACAGTCTGGCCGGCCATAAAGCTCAACCTCCGCACCGGCAAGATCGGGGCTGGAGGGTGCGAGAAAGAGCCCCGCCGGAGATGCATTCAACAGCACCACGCTCAGCGGCAATTCGCCGAGAAGGACGTGGTAGATGGTCGACACCGCGCTGCCGCCGAGACCGAGACCGAGACCGGTAGTGGCGTTGGCCTGGGGGTCGAGATCAATCAGGAGAACACGCTTGCCCATCTGGGCCAGTCCGGCGGCCAGATTGACGGCAGTGGTGGTCTTACCCACCCCTCCCTTTTGATTGGCAATAGCGACGGTGCGCATAGTGACTGGGCGGACTTCCATCTTCGACAATGACTTCTCTTAGAATACCCCGTAGCGGCGCAGGGGGCTAGGGCGTGGTTACGGGTACACGCCAGGAAAGCAGCAGACGGGGCGGCAGGTCGGGGACGGCGAGGTCCTGACGCGTGATGCGGAGGGTGGCGGCACGGGGCCAGCCGGCCAACTCCTCCTCGACACCCGGACCTTTCTGGGCGAGCACCTGCGTGTGCGGACCCTGTAAGTGCCGGGTCATGGCGTCGAGACGCATCAAGGGCGCGGTGGCACGGCTGATAATGACGTCTGGCAGCGGGTCGGGGTGGTAATCCTCACTGCCCTGTGCGGCGACTTGGACGTTGGTCAACCCCAGGTCAGCGATGACATGGCGGAGGAAAGCCACCCGCTTGGTGGCGGGCTCCACCAGAGTAAATGCTTGCGCCGGACGGCAGATGGCCAGGGGGATGCCGGGCAAACCGGCGCCGCTGCCGATGTCTGCCACCGCACCCTCCGGCAAGTAGGGTAGCACCGCCAGGCTGTCCAGCAGATGGCGGGGCACCATCTCCAGGGGATCGCGCACCGCCGTCAGGTTGTGGGTGGCATTCCAGCGCTGCAGGAGAGCGAGATAGCGGATCAGCAGATTACGCTGCTCGGCATCAACCTTGTCGAGACCGAGAGCCGCCAGTCCAGCATTCAGGCGGGCGCGCAATACTTGCGAGGATGGCTCCGGCTTGGCCATCGAATCAGCCAGCCTGCTGCAGACCGCGACGTTTCACGTGAATCAGGAGCAGGGAGATGGCGGCCGGGGTCACACCAGGGATACGGCTGGCCAAACCGATGGTCTGCGGCCGCTGGCGGGCGAGACGCTGCATCACTTCGGTAGAGAGACCTCGCACCGCGGCGTAGTCCATGTCGGCAGGGATATCCGTGCCCTCCCAGCGCGCGGCGCGGGTGATCTCATCGTGCTGGCGGGCGACATAGCCGGCATATTTGCATTCGATCTCCAGTTGCTCGCGGGCCTGGGCATCGCTGCACGGGGCGAGGTCGAGCACCTGGAGCAGGCTGGCGTAACCCCAGTCGGGGCGGCGGAGGAGTTCGAGAGCGGTGACATCACGGGAGAGGGGCTGATCCGTCTTCGCCGCAATACGCTCGGCGACGGCGCTGCCGGGATGGATGCGTAAGCCTTCGAGGCGGTTGCGCTCCGCCTGCACCGTGTCCCGCTTGGCACTGAAGGCCGTCCAGCGCGCGTCATCGACCAGCCCCAATGACCGGCCATGGGGAGTCAGACGCAGATCGGCGTTGTCTTCGCGCAGTTGCAGGCGATATTCGGCGCGGCTGGTGAACATGCGGTAGGGCTCGTCGAGTCCGCGGGTGACAAGATCATCCACCATCACCCCCAGATAGGCTTCGTGGCGGCCAGGCGTCCACGCCGCGAGGTCACGGGCGCGACGGGCGGCGTTGAGTCCGGCGAGCAGGCCCTGTGCCGCGGCTTCTTCATAACCCGTGGTGCCGTTGATCTGGCCGGCACAGAACAGACCCGGCACGCGCTGGCTTTCGAGACTGGGGTGAAGGTCGCGGGGATCGAGGTAGTCGTACTCGATGGCATAACCGGGACGCAGGAGGACGGCATTCTCCAGGCCACGCATGCTGCGCACCAGCTCCACCTGCACCGTAAAGGGCAGACTAGTGGAAATGCCGTTGGGATAAACCTCGTGGGTATCGAGACCTTCCGGCTCCAAAAAGATCTGGTGCGCGCTCTTGTCGGCGAAGCGCACGACCTTGTCCTCGATGGACGGGCAGTAACGTGGGCCCACCGACTGGATATGACCGCCATACATGGCCGACTGGTGCAGGTTCGCGGCGATGATCTCATGGGTGCGGACGTTGGTATGGGTGATGTAACAGGGCCGCTGGGGGACTTCGATGCGCGACGTCATGAAGGAGAAAGCGGGCGGCGGGGTATCGCCAGGCTGCGCCTCCAGCACGCTATAGTCGATGCTGCGACCGTCGATACGCGGTGGGGTACCGGTTTTCAGCCGCGCTACCGGGAAGGCCATCGCGCGCAGGCGCTGGGCGAGGGCGTTGGAGGGCGGATCGCCGGCCCGGCCTGCGGCATAGCTCTGGTCGCCCATGTGCACCCGGCCCCCGAGGAAAGTCCCCGTGGTGAGGACGACTTGGGCGGCACGCAGCACCAGACCGGTTTCCAGGATGACGCCCGCCAGCCGGTCGCCTTCCATGAGTAGATCACCGACCATGCCCTGGAACAGTTGCAGGGCGGGGATGTCTTCGAGCAGGCGACGCACCGCGCGTTTGTAGAGGCTGCGGTCCGCCTGGGCGCGCGTGGCGCGTACCGCCGGACCCTTGCTGGCGTTGAGGGTGCGGAACTGGATGCCCGCCAGATCGATGGCGCGGGCCATGATGCCGCCGAGCGCATCGACTTCTTTGACCAGATGACCTTTGCCAATGCCGCCGATGGCCGGGTTGCAGGACATCTGGCCGATGGTATCGAGATTCTGGGTGAGCAGAAGCGTGCGCACACCGAGACGGGCGGCTGCGGCAGCCGCTTCCGTCCCGGCGTGACCGCCGCCGACTACGATGACATCGAATGGGTTTTGCATGGCGGGATTATCCGCGTTTCCGTCGGGTTTTGGCAATTTCCCCTTCACCGGATAAGGGTCGGCTCTATTTGAGGATGGCGGCGGCGAGAAACACGGCGTGCGGCCTTACCACCGCCAGACCCCCGCCGCTCGATCCACATCCTCCTGCAATTCCAGTAAAATCAGTCCCGGGAATGCCCCCGCCAACTCCCCCAGCTTCAGCCGATACCCCGGATTCTGCGGCCCGCGCCCGGCATACGCCCCCGCCCACGTCTCATAAAACAGTAATCCACCCGGTCGCAGCGCCGCCGCCAGGGCCGGAAACAATGGCCGGTGCAAAAAATGCGCGACGACGATCACATCGAAAGACTCCGGCTCCGGTGGCGGGGCCGTCACATCCCGGCATTCCACCTGCAGGAGCAAGCCGTCCGCCCGCTGCCGCAGCCCGGCTACGGCACTCTCCGCATAATCCCACGCCCAGGTGTCCAGCCCGCGTCGCGCCAGAAACAGTGCATTTCCGCCCCGCCCACAGGCGAGGTCCAGCGCCCGGCCGCTGGCAGGCAGCCAATCCGCATGCGCCGTCAAAAAAGGCAGCGGCTCCGGCGCCAGTGTCTCTGCCTGCGCGTAGCACGCCTCCCAGCGCGCCCGCTTCTCGTCCTCTGCCATAAAGTCCCTCAGTGCTCGTGCCGGATGCGCGGCAGCAGTTCGCTGAGGTTGCAGGGGCGGTGCCGGATATCCAGTTGCGGGACGATGATGGCCTCCATGCCGAGGCGGACACCGCCGGTGGAGCCGGGGAGGAGGAAGACGATGGTGCCGTCGCAGATGGCGGCTTCGGCGCGGGATTGGATAGTGCTGGTGCCGATCTCCTGAAAGGAGAGCATGCGGAAGAGTTCGCCGAAGCCGGGGATGGGCTTGCTGATGAGGGGGGCGAGGGCTTCGGGGGTGACGTCGCGGCCGGTGACGCCGGTACCGCCGGTGGCGATG
>JAKAFG010000104.1 GCA_021818125.1 Pseudomonadota bacterium
GATTTTGCGCCATTATCGCCTTTTTTCGAGCAGATGGAGCATCTTTCCAGCCCACCGGAAAGTGTCGAAATCCTCGCCGCCATCCTCAAGATTCTGGCACAGAGCTACGAAGACGCCCTGCACCAACTCAATGCCGCCATCCACGATAACGAGCAGCAACTGGACTGGACCCAGAGCAATGGTGACTTTTTTACCCTGCTGGAGATCAGCAAGAGCCTGACCCGCTTTGAGGTGGCGCTGGTGGGCAATATTGCGACGGCCTTCAAGATTTCCCGTTTGCCGGAAATCCGCGACGATCTGCCCGCCGCCCAGCAGATCGACGCTGCTCTGCTGGAATTGCAGGTGGCCCATGAGCGGGCGCGGGTCTATGCCGGGACCAGTACGTCGATGATGGACGCCTACGCGGGCATGGTGCAGAACAACATCAATCATGGCCTGAAAGTAGTGACGGTGCTGGCCATGATCTTTTATGTGCCGAGTCTGCTGGCGACTCTTTACGGGGTGAATACGACCCTGCCGTTCCAGAAGACAGACTGGATTTTTTGGGTCGTGCTGGGTCTGGGGGCGAGCATTTCTACGGGGCTGGCACTGATTTTCAGGCGGAAGGGCTGGATATGAACGGGCTGACGGACGCACGGAGGGGTCGGAATGCTGCATTGGTTTAACGAAAAGACGGATGCTGAACTGAAAGTCACCGCGGACTTCCAGTGGCCGCCTACCGCAACCTGGATTCAGGTGGTGGCGCCGACAACTGCGGAGCTGGATTTTGTCGCCAAGCATTTGCAGGTGCCGGATTATCTGTTTCAGGACGTCTCCGATGAGGATGAGCGCCCGCGTCTGGAGCGGGAGGGCGATATCGCCCTGATCATTCTCAAGGTGCCCGCCCCCATGCAGGCCGACGCCGAACTGCGCTTCCGTACCCTGCCCGTGGGGCTCTGGCTCCTGCCCCAGCAGATGGTGACGGCCAGCGCCCAGCCCCTCGCCCTCTGGGAGGAATTGCGCGGGCAGCGTCTGCGCGGCAAGACCCTGCATGTGCGCGGCCTGCTCGCGGAGATTTTTCAGGCCATCGCCAGGGACTATCTGCGCGCCCTGCGCATCATCAACGCCGAAATCGCCGCCACCGAGAAAATCCTCCGCGATTCCCAGAATAACCGGGAGTTTTTCCGCCTCCTGGCCCTCAATAAAAGCCTCATCCTCTTTTCTTCGGCGCTCAAGGGCAACATCTCGGTGGCGCAGCAAACCATGCGGCTGCCGCTGCTCAAACAGGACGAGGGCGATCTGGAAGACATCGCCGACGCCCTCATTGATCTTCAGCAGGCGCGGGATATGACCGAGATTTACGCCTCCACCATTACCAATATGATGGATGCCTATGTCGGCGTGCTGCAGAACAATATCAGCAACACCCTGAAAATCATCACGGCCTGGACCGTGGTCGTGGCGGCACCCGCGACGGTGGCGAGCATTTACGGAATGAACGTACCCCTGCCCCTGCAGCACTGGGCCTATGCGTGGCCCGTGCTCATGGGGGGCGGATTTGTAGTATCCGGGATGCTGTTCATGATTTTCCGCAAGAAAGACTGGATCTGAGCGCGCGCCATGGGCTGCCAGTTTTACGATAAGACCGCAGGGGCCTGGATCGCCGCCGAACGCTATACGGCAGACGGGCTTTTTTTGCTGACGCCGGAGCAGGTGCATCGGTGTCCGCAATTAGAAACCGCGCTGCGGCACGGCGTAGAACAACGTCTTTATTGTCACAACGACGAGATGACCCTGCGCCTGCCCGTAGCACTGCTGGAGGAAGATGCGCAATTCGGCACGGTGGCGCGGATGGCGCACTTGACCCTGCATCATACGCCGCAGAGTCTCGCGATTCTGGGCGAGAAGGCGCTGATCCAGCCGTTGCAGCAGGACTGGCTGGGCGAGTTACGGCAAACCGCTATGGACGAACTGCTGCAACGCGTACTGCTGAGTGTCATCTATAGTCACGAGCGGGTAGCGCGGGTGCTGGTAGAGCGTTTGCAGGCGCTGCGCATGGCCCTGAAAACCGCCATGGGCAACGCGGAACTGCGGCAGATTGTCGCCCTGAATCGCGACCTCGGCGAACTGGTTATCGCCCTACGGGAAACCGGCCTTATTCTCCGCGATGCGCTGCGCGCCACACCCGGTGAATCACCGGTCTATTCCTTGCTGGACGCGGCATTGCGCGAGCAGCACCGGATAGAGGACAGCGTGAATCTGATTCATGAGCGCTATCTGGCCGTGACCAATGCCTATAATGGCATCATCCAGAACAATGCCCATACGGTGATGAAGGTCATGACGGTATGGCTGGCCCTGCTCATGATGCCCATCGCCTTTATCATGCCCTGGCACATGATGACGCCCCTGCCTCTTGAGCATTGGCATTATCTCTGGTTCGGATTACTCGCCTATGTCTTTGGCGTGACGTGGCTGTTCGCGCGCTGGGCACGTAAACACGGCTTCTTTTCCATGTGAGGGCAGCTCCATGATGCGCATCACCCGCGATTCTCTGCTATCCGGGAACGCCAACCGGCGGAGCTGGATGGCGTTGGTCGCCCCCTCGGCCAACGAGCTGACGCAGGCAGCGACGACCCTGGACATCCCCGAGAGCTTTCTGCGCAAACGCCTGGAGGGCGAGGCGTCGCGCCCACTGATCAAAGAGGAGCGGTTGATTTCTCTGCAATTCCAGGTGCCCATGCCGGAAGCGGGCGCAGCAGGACAATTCACGCTGGTGCCCCTGAGTCTGTATTTCGTACCCGGCTATTTTGTCACCCTGGCCGAGCAGGAGATTCCCTTCCTGAGCCGGCTGATTGACCCGCGGAAACCACGTAAGCGCTGGGAACTGGTCCTGCGCATCATCGCCGAAGTCACGCGCAATTATCTGCCTACAGCGCGTTCAGTGGCTCGGGAGATGGCCGTGGTGGAGCGGGATCTGCGCCAGGCCCAGCGCCATGACGTGGTGTACCGCGGCCTGGATATTAATGACCGCCTGCTGTCGCTCGATCTGGGCCTGCTGCAACTGGAATATGTGGTCAGTGAAATCGGCCATTTCTTGCCCGCCGAGGATGCTGACTTGATGGAAATCCATGAAGATACACGCATTGAGCTGTCCCAGGTGCGGGATCAGGTAGACAGTGACCAGGCGACTATCAGTGAATTGTTGGAATCCTATGCCTACGTGGTCCACAACAACGTAAACCACCTGTTCAAGTTCATGGCGGCACTGATTATTCTGGCGACCATACCGCTCTTCATACCGGGAGCTGCGGCCATGAACGTGCCGCTGGGGCCTTTTCCGCACTGGCGTTACGGCTTTGTCGTGGTGACAGGCGGGCTGGTGCTGGTGGAGGTGCTGACGGCCTGGGTGTTTTACCGCAAGGGGTGGTTGCGGTTGGATTGACCGGCACTCGCTGCGCTAAGAGGGGCAGTTCAACGCGCGCTCCTGGGCTTACTGGCACTATCGCCTGGGCCGGGCCGACCGACCGGGATCAGGTAAAGCGGGCGCGCGTCGGCGGGAAGACCCAGGATTGCCGCAACCCGCGCGTCGACGAAGGCGCCGATAGGCACGCCGCCGAGCCCCAGGGCGGTGGCCTGCAGGAGAAGGTTCTGGGCGGCATGGCCGGCCTCCCGCTCGAGGTAGGCGATTCCCCTGGGACCGTATTTTCCGGTGGTGCGTCTTTCCACCGCGGTCAGCACGACCACGCCGGGCGCCTTGGAGATGCTGGGCTGGCCCAATGCCGCGGCGGCGAGATTCGCCCTTTTGTCCCCCTGGCTCACGCGGACAAGCCGGTGGGCGCGGGGGAGGTAGCGATAGATGCCGGGCGCGAGGCCGCTGACGTTGCCGGCGACGAAGTAGGTTTCGAGTGGATAGAGGGCGCCGGCGGAAGGCGTAGTCCGCAGCCCCTGCGGGCTGGTCACCCCCTGGGCCGCCCAAAGCAGTTGAGACACCTCCTTCAGGGTCAGGGCCGTGGCGGCGAAATCCCTGAGGGAGCGCCTCTGGCGCAGGGCGCGTTCGACCGGATAATGACTTTCCGTAAGCGGTTGAGGCAGGGTAACGACGTCCATGGCCTGGGCACTCGCCATCCGCACTGCGCCGCCGCAGGTGGCCGGCCCGAAAAGCATAAGCAGCATCAGCGCCAGGGAAAGACGCGCGTTACGAAACCCATGCTTACGCCAAAGACGCATCCAACCGGGCCAGCATTTCGTTAACATGCACATACACACCAGTTGCTCGGCCTCTTCCCTCGCCAACAAACCACGAGCGACAAATTCCCGCTGCGTTTCCCGATGCGCGATAGCAGGCGAACGGCCTTCTACATCTTTCGTCCAACCAAGACACATGCCTTAGCCCTTGTCTCATCCAATTCTTGTGGTGTAGCCCGACCTTTGAAGCAGGCTTGACGTTCTTTCCAGTCCATATTCTTCACCTGATCTGCGAGTGCCACGCCAGGGCTTTTGCCCGTTATCTGCACCTCGAACGGGTATCCCTTGGTCTGCGTCGTCATGGGGCAGCAAATCATAAGCCCCGTTTTACCGTTGTAACTCGCCGGAGTCAGGACAAGAGCTGGCCTGTGGCCCTTTTGTTCGTGGCCAGCCTGTGGATCAAACTGCAACCAGACAATATCTCCTGCTTCCGGGATATAGGAGCCGCGCATCAGAGCAGTTCCTTGCCCACCGCAGGCCCGAAATCAACCGCCCCATGCACATTCTCGGGCGTAATGGCCGCCACCATTTCGTCCAGGTTAAAACCTGACCGAAGCGGCTCGATGATGATACGCCCACCTTCTTCCCGCACATCAACGGCTTCGTCCAGGTGCAATTTGGCTGCATCCATCACGGCGGCGGGCATACGCACGGCTGCACTGTTTCCCCATTTCTTCACAATCACCCGCATGACAGATCGTCCCTATATGTATCGTCTTTGTTTATACTATACCGTCTTTTGTGCTGGTCAACCTACTGTTGACATCCTCTTCGCCCTCAGCCTGTGGCTGCCGCTCTTGAAAGCGGGAATGATGAGGATTCCTTCCTGCCAGCAGCGGCCCTACTTCAGCCGCTTCGATTGACCCATTCCCTTTGTCCTCGATGCGAGGGAGGCAATCCACGCCCGGTTTATAAGCCGGGCGATACATGCGTGGGGGCGGGGAGTGTGCCTTGAGCGCGGGCGAAGAACAGTCTGAGGTTCGCCGGGCGCCTTCCGAATCCATCTTCTGAAGAAAAACTGTGGATTTTGTGCTATTCTGAAGAAAATCTTCGGGGGCTGAAGAAAAAATGGGGCAAACTATAGGTTATTCATTTTTGCGGGATCACTGGCGCTTGCCGGTGTTCCCCATAACGCAACCTGCGAGAACCGCACCTGTGACGCGGGTAACGCCTGAGCCTGGTGGTCTTCTGGTGCCAATCGGGGTTGCTCCGAAAAGCGAAGCTCCGCTGGACCACGTTTTGTTTGCGCTCAAGTACGAAGGCGTGAACTTGCCCATTCTTCTCGGAGCCATGCCGCACATTTCCGCCGATTCATTGCAAGATGCCTTGTATGGAAAACCCAATAGCGCCTATCTGCGCATCACGGCCTACCTGTGGGAACATACAACTGGACACCGATTAACTGATGTGCCAGAGATT
Source organism: Pseudomonadota bacterium (assembly GCA_021818125.1). Lineage (GTDB taxonomy): Bacteria > Pseudomonadota > Gammaproteobacteria > Acidithiobacillales > Acidithiobacillaceae > Acidithiobacillus. Next base: position 5,647 of record JAKAFG010000104.1, read on the forward strand.
ACCGCGCCTACGGTGCCGCTTTTTGATCCGGAACGCTATATCACTTCCTGCGTTTCGCAGAAAGACAGTCGCTGGCGGATAACCTTCAACGGATTAGGTGGTTTGGACTATTGCGTGACCGTTCGGCGCACGGAAGCCATTCAGCAACTTCTGGAAGAAGATATCCTGGGGCAGGTGCGATCTTTTTTTGAGAATACGGATCAGCGGATTGTGGACCGGGCTGTTGCCTGGGCCTACCTGAGCGAGACGGAAGGCTCTTTTGCCATTGAGCGTGAGTCTGTGCCGTATGACAAGGCCCAGGCGTTTGCAGATCTGCTACAGAAGGCTTTCGATCCCGATGTTTGTGATGAACCCTATTTAACTGGCCTCCAGAACGCGGTTATCACCAATCCTTTTGATCGTGCCGCCGGTTATCGCGGCACCCAAAACTGGCTGCAAAACGGCTTGCGCGGGGCAGCCAGCGTCTCTTATATTCCGCCATCACCGGAGTTGCTGGATGAGATGATGCCGCATATCACGCGCATGGCAGATACATTGCACAAAGAAGTGGATCCTTTGGTGGCGGCCAGCGTGGTGTCTTTCGCCTTTGTTTACGCGCATCCTTTCATGGATGGTAATGGCCGGCTTTCGCGGTTTTTATTCCACCGTACACTGGCGCAATCCGGGCAGATGGAGAGTCCCACGGTTGGTAGGATACTATTGCCTGTGTCCGTCGCCATGAAACGGTATGAGCAACGGTATTTGCAGTCTCTGCAGAGTTTCTCTGTTCCTGCACGTAACCTTTGGGATGTGCGCTGGATCGATGAAGATCGGTTTGAGTTCACGATGCGCGGTGACGGGACCGCCTACCGCTATTGGGATGCCACCGATCAGGTACGATTTGGTCTGGAAATGGCAAAGTCCGCACTGCAGGAAGATTTGCGGTCTGAAGTCGATGCGTTGCGGTGTTACGATGCCGTATATGCTCAGGTGGACGCCCATCATGATGTGCGTAACAAGGATTTGTCCGTCTTGATCCGCTCTTGCATGGAGAATGTCGGCAGTGTCTCGAAAAATCGCAGAAAGCAGTACGCTGCAATGGTGCCAGAGAAGGCTTTTGACGCCATCGAGGACGCCTGGGCATCGTTCATGGCGGACCGCGATGCCGTGATTGGCGATTCACAAGAAGACGCCTTGCCGAATGAGGCGGCGGCGGAGGCGGATAAGGCAGCGCGAGAGAATGGGCAGGATGATATCTGTGGACGGCGGGATGCTTGAGGCGATTTTTATATAACAATCTGTATTTGCGAAAAATTTTATAGTAAAACTCGCCCGGCAAACCA
>JAKAFG010000105.1 GCA_021818125.1 Pseudomonadota bacterium
TATGCACTGGCTCGCGGAGTTTCAGCCGCGCTTGACCGGACCGGTATTGAGTGGGACTGCGACGCGCCACGCGGCCATCACGCTCCATCTTTTTGCCGATACGCCGGAGAGTGTGATCTTTTTTCTGATGGATCATAGGGTTGCTTATGAAGAAGTCTGGCAGCGACTCCATTATGGGGATGCGCCGGCCCGCGACTATCCTTCCTTAAAGTTGAATTATGCCGGCGCGGATTTGCGTCTGGTGCTCTTTGACCTGGACGAGGATCGGCGCAGTCCCGCATCACCCGTGGATGGTAAGCCCTTGCGGCGGGCGACACTGGCGCAGTTGCAGAAATTGCTGGCGGAGTCGGTGTCGAATTCCATCTGATGGTGGTAGGCAAAATGAAGAAACCGGGACAGGCGTGCTCCTGCCCCGGTGCGTGCCAAAAGAGGGGCTTCACCCCGCGATATCAGGGTTTTAGGGGCGTGGTTTGGCGCGATCGTACTGTACGGGCCAGGTGAGGTCTACGCCCAGTTCCTGCGCTGCGTGCAGGGGCCAGTAGGGATTACGCAGCAGTTCACGCGCCAAAGCCACCGCATCAGCCTGCTCGGTAACGAGGATGTGTTCCGCCTGTATGGCCTCGGTGATGAGGCCGACGGCGACGGTGGGTATGCCGACCTTCTGCCGGATGGCGCTGGCGAAGGGCGTCTGGAAGCCGGGACCGGCGGGAATGACCGCATCCGGCGTCATGCCACCGCTGCTGCAGTCGATGACGTCCACACCACGGTCCTTTAATGCTTTTGAGAGTATGACAGACTGCTCCAGGTCCCAGCCACCGCGTACCCAGTCGGTGGCGGAAATTCTCACCCAAAGGGGCAGATCTTCGGGCCAGACCGCGCGCACGGCAGCGGTGATTTCCAGCGACAGGCGCATACGGTTTTCCAGGCTGCCGCCGTAGTGGTCGGTTCGCTGGTTGCTGACGGGAGAAAGAAAGCTGTGCAGCAGATAGCCGTGGGCCATGTGCAGTTCCAGGACCTCGAATCCCGCCGTCAGCGCGCGCTGCGCCGCGGCCACAAAGTCCTTGCGCACTTGCTCCAGGTCCTGAGCGTCCATGGCGTGGGGTGGAGTGTGGCTATGGCTGAAGGGTAGGGCGCTGGGTCCCAGAGGTTCCCAGCCGCCCTCCGCATCGGGCGCAATGGGGTTGCCACCGAGGAAGGGCGGCTGGGTGGACGCCTTTCGTCCCGCATGGGCGATCTGGATGGCGGTGACCGCTCCCTGCGCCTTCATGAAGGCGACGATGGGGGCCAGCGCCTGCGCCTGTGCATCCGTCCAGATGCCGAGGTCGCGGGGGGAAATGCGACCTTCCGGGCTGATGGACGCCGCTTCAACCATGACCAGCCCGGCGCCACCCACGGCACGGCTGCCGAGGTGCACCATGTGCCAGTCCCCAGCGACGCCATCGGGTGTGGAATACTGGCACATGGGCGCCACGCAGATGCGGTTGGGCAGGGTGACGCTGCGCAAGGTCCAGGGAGAGAACAGTTTGTGCGTCATGCGGATGCTCCGAGATAACGGGTGAAGTGGTCAAGGGCCAGGCGCCAGCCTTCCTTCGCGGCCTCAGGACGGAAGCTGTCCCTGGGATCGGCAAAGAAGCCGTGGGGCGCGCCCGGGAACACGGTCAGGGTATAGCGCTTCCGGGCGGTGCTGAGCGCGGTGGCAATGCGGCCGTGTTCTTCGGCTGTGATGGATTGGTCCTCGGCACCATAGAGCAGCAGCAGCGGCGCCCGCATCTGATCCACCAGATGCAGCACCGGGTTGCGTCCGACGGAATCCTGGTCGGGAGCAATACCGCCGCCGTAAAAGGCGACCGCGGCGCGAAGCTGGTCTGCATGGATGGCATTGGCCATGAAGGCGTAGCGTCCGCCCATACAGAATCCCAGCGCGCCGATAGCGTCCTTGCGCACCTCGGCGCGTTGCTGCAGTGCCTGGATGGCCAGGCTTGCCTCCTGCATGACCACCTCGTCGTTCAGCGTTTTGAGATGGCCGATGGCGCCGGCGAAATCGGAATATTCATAGATCTTGCCGTGATACAGGTCGGGCACCATGGCGCAATAACCGGCCCGGGCGAGACGTCCGGCGACGTCCTGAAAGTGTGCGTTGACGCCGAAGGCTTCGATGAAGACCAGCACGGCCGGGTGTGGACCCGCGTCGGCGGGGCGGGCATACCAGGCCCGCGGGCCGTTTTTTAGTTGAACCCATTCAGATGTGATCTGCGACATGATATCTCCTTGCTACAGTCAGGAAGCGGAAAATGATGCGGCGCCGAATATTGCAAAGTCGATGTTCACGGCCCGATACGGGACACCCTTCAGGCGGCCAGTGATTGGACGTAAAGTTGCAGTTGTCGCAGGCAACGCTGATAGGCTTCGACGGATTGGGCATTTTTGCCCAGGCCGACGCAGCCTTCAATCGCGGCAACGATGAACAGCGCTGCCTCTTTGGGTTCGAGGTCGGCGCGGACCTTGCGGGCAAGTTGCCCCTCGGTCAGGGCGGTTGCCATGACCTCGACCCAGCGGTCCAGAATCTGTTGCAGGCCGTGGCGGAACGCCTCATCGAGAGGACTCATTTCCTGAATGAGATTATTGAGGGGGCAGCCATAACGGATGACCGATTCGTCAGCGGTGTTGATTTTTTCTTCGAGAATACGCTGGAGACTGGCCAACGGGTCATCGTGCTCGGCAAAAGGGGCGAACCAGCGCGCCGCAAGTTGTGGTGCGATAACTTCTTCAACCACTGCAAGACCCAGTTCGCGCTTGGTGCCGAAGTGATGGTAAAGGGCACCCTTGCTTACCGAGGTATTGGCAAGGATGCGTTCCAGGCTGGCTGCCTGAAAGCCGGATTCCAGAATCTCGGTGTAGGCGGCACTCAGCAGATCATTGCGGGTCTGCTCCGGGTTACGGGTTTTTCGTATGGCTTGTGTCATCATGGAGTTACAAGATACCGACCAATCGGTATCTTGTCAAGGGATTTGTATGGGCATCCCTGACGGTTGCGGCAGGTGCGGATGAGACCCTGCGCAGCCTGGATGCGGCGGCGCGTGCCTGAGCAGAACGCTCAGAGGTAGCGCAGCGACAGATCCAGGCTGCGCAGATGGCGGGTGAGGCTACCGACGGAAATGAAATCCACGCCGGTGGCCGCCACCTCGGCGATATTGTGCAGACCCATACTTCCTGAAGCCTCCAGGGGCAGACGCCCGGCGACCCGCTGCACGGCATGGCGCAAATCCTCCAGGGAGAAATTGTCGAGGAGGATCATGTCGGCACCCGCATTCAGCGCTTCTTCCAACTGGCCCAGATTTTCTACTTCAATTTCTATGCGGGTCAGCGCCGGGGCGATTTGCCATGCCGCCGTCAGCGCTGCGGTGATACCCCCGCAGGCGGCGATATGGTTTTCCTTGATGAGGATGCCGTCGTAAAGACCCAGCCGGTGATTATGACCGCCGCCGACGCGGACCGCATATTTCTGGGCCTGGCGCAGGCCGGGGATGGTCTTGCGGGTGTCCAGGAGCCGCGTTTTATGGCCGCTCAGGGCATCGGCACAGGCGCGGACCTGGGTCGCGGTGCCGGAGAGGGTTTGCAGAAAATTCAGCGCCGTGCGCTCTCCGGAAAGTACAGCGCGCGCGGGACCTTCCAGGGTGCAGAGAACTTGATCGGGGGCAACACTTTCACCCTCGGCGACTTGCCAGTTGATCTGGATCGCTGGCGAGAGGGCGGCAAAGGTGGCCTCGGCATACGCCTGCCCGCAGAGAATACCCTTTTCGCGACTGATGATACGGGCACTGAGACGGTTGGCGGCAGGGATGAGTGCCGCCGTCAGGTCGCCGCTGCCAATATCTTCGGAGAGGGCGTGTTGTACGGTGTGCGATAAGTCAGCAGGAATCATGCGGGAACCTCGTTGCGGCCGACCCAGAAGAGCCAGGTCAGACCGATAATGGCGGCGATCAGGGAAGCGAGGAGAATGCCCAGCTTGGCTTCTTCTTGCAGATTACGGTCAGTGAAGGCCAGTTGGCTGATAAATAACGACATGGTGAAGCCGACTCCGCCCAGCCAGGCGGCGCCGAGCAGGTGCCGCCATTGTACGCCGTGGGGCAGGCGCGCGATTTTGAGGCGTACCGCAATCCAGCTACTGAGACTGATTCCGATAAATTTGCCCAGCACCAGACCCAGACAGGTGCCGAGGGTGACCGTACTCAATAGCATTCCGGTGGACACCTGCGTGAAGTTGATGCCCGCGTTGGCCAGGGCAAAAATGGGGATAACGCCGAAGGTGACCCAGGGTTGAACCGTATGTTCGAGGCGCTGTTGCGGCGCAAGGGCGGCGGCGCTGCTGTGTTGCAAGCTCTGGATGATGCTGGCGAGCTGGCCATTCACCAGAGGGTCAAGATGCCTGCTGTGGATGATGATATCCCGCAGATTTTGCCCGCGGGCACTCAGAGCGTCGGCCAGTTCGTCGGGCCGGATGCGGCCGCGTGCCGGTATGGTGAAAGCCAGCAGTATCCCGGCGACCGTGGCATGCACCCCCGACAGCATGACGAAATACCAAAAGGGCAGTCCTACCAGCAGATAGGGCAGGGGGTTACGGATGCCGCCCTGATTGAAGAGAATCAGCGTGAGCAATAAAATTCCGGCGACGATCAAGGCAGTCACGTTGAGTGCCGGTGTGTAATAAATGGCAATGATGAGCACCGCGCCGAGATCGTCGGCAATGGCCAAGGCGGTGAGGAAAATAATCAGGTTACGGGGAATGCGCCAGGCCAGCAGTACGAGAATACCGATGGCGAAAGCAATATCCGTCGCCATAGGAATACCCCAGCCTTGCGTAGCGGGGCCACCCAAGTTGAACTGGTGATAAATCAGTGCCGGGACAATCATGCCCCCCAGGGCCGCAATGATGGGTAGGGCCGCATCGCGCAGGGAGGAGAGTTCCCCCACCAGAAATTCCCGCTTCAGCTCCAGCCCGACGACAAAAAAGAAAACTGCCATCAGGCCATCATTGATCCAGTGATGGAGGCTTTGATCCAGGCCCCAGCCACCCCAATGCAGCCCTAAGTGCTTTTCCCAAAAGGCGTGGTAGGGCACATGCCAGACGGAGTTGCTGAGAATCAGGGTCAGGATCGTGGCCGCGATGAGGACGATGCCGCCTGCCGTCGCCCGCCGCAGAAACTGCTCGAAGGGCGACAGAATGCGCCCGAATAAAGGCTCAAGCAGATAAACCGGGCGGTCAGCCATGCAGGTCCCGGCGCCCGGTCACAAATGCTCCAGTCGCTGTGCCTGTTCGCCGAGTTGCAGCAGGGCGGCGTCCATTTCGCGCAGACGCTCTTCCTCCTTGGCGACGACCTCGGCGGGCGCGCGGCTGCGGAAGCTTTCCTGAGCCAGCTTGGCGGTGGTTTTAGCGCGATCCTGTTCCAGGCGTTGCTGTTCTTTCGTCAGGCGGGCCTGCTCGGCCGCCACGTCAATGACTCCCGCGAGGGGGACGAGGACACGCAGGTCGCCGACCAGTTGCAAGGCGGCGGGCGGCGCTTCTTCTTCGGCGCCCAGCCATTCCAGGCTGGCGAGGCGACTGAGAGCGAAGAGCCACGGAGCATATCGTTCTGCGCGCTGGCGGTCGCTGGCATCGCCCCCCTGCAGCAGCAGCGGCAGTGCCTTGCTGGGTGCAATATCCATCTCGCCACGCACCGAGCGGATGGCGCGGATGACGGCAATCAGCCATTCCGTATCGCCATCCGCCTGGGCGTCGATACGGGAGAGGTCTGCCACCGGATAGGGGGCGAGGGCAATGCTGTCGCCCGCCTTGCCGATCACCGGGGCTATCCGCTGCCAGAGTTCCTCGGTGAGGAAGGGCATCACCGGGTGCATCAGACGCAGGCCAGCCTCCAGTACCCGCAGCAGGGTATTGCGGGTGCCGCACTGCTGCGCGGAGGTAAACGGGCTGTCACTGCGCAGGACGGGTTTGGTCAGCTCGATATACCAGTCGCAGTAGTCATTCCAGAAAAACTGGTACAGCGCATGGGCGGCGTCGGCAAAGCGATACTGGTCGATGGCGCTGTTGACGGCCGCTTCGCAGTGCTGTAGACGACCGATAATCCAGCGTTCCGGCGCCAGCAGCTCGCGCTCGCCTTCCAGATCGGCCGGATTTTGTATCTGCATCAGGGCAAAACGCGAGGCGTTCCAGAGCTTGTTGCAGAAGTTGCGATTTCCCTCCACCCGCTTGAGGTCAAACTTGATGTCCCGGCCCTGGGTGGCCAGGGCCGCGAAGGTGAAGCGCAGGGCGTCGGTGCCGAAGGCGGGAATGCCGTCGGCGAACTCCTTACGGGTGGCCTTTTCGATTTTGGCCGCCATCTGCGGCTGCATGAGGCCCTTGGTACGCTTGGCGACGAGGTCTTCCAGACTGATCCCGTCGATGAGGTCGATGGGGTCGAGAACATTGCCCTTGGACTTGCTCATCTTCTGGCCCTCGGCGTCGCGCACCAGACCGTGGACATAGACTTCATGGAAAGGCACGTCGTCCATGAAGCGCAGGCCCATCATGATCATCCGCGCCACCCAGAAGAAAATGATGTCGAAGCCGGTGACCAGCACGCTGGTGGGGTAGAATTGGGCGAGATCCGGTGTTTTTTCCGGCCAGCCCAGGGTGGTGAAGGGCCACAGCGCCGAACTGAACCAGGTGTCGAGCACGTCCGGGTCGCGTTCCAGGACCACCGGCATGCCGTAATGGCGGGCGGCTTCCGACTGCGCTTCCTCTTCACGACGGGCGACAAAGATTTTGCCGTCGGGGCCGTACCAGGCGGGAATCTGGTGCCCCCACCAGAGCTGGCGGGGGATTCACCAGTCCTCGATGCGCTGCATCCAGTCGAAGTAGGTTTTGCTCCAGTTTTCGGGCACGAAGCGGATGCGGCCTTCTTCCACCGCG
>JAKAFG010000106.1 GCA_021818125.1 Pseudomonadota bacterium
CAGCGGCTTTCCGATAGCCCGCAACAACAGTGGGATATCTTTTTCCAGAATCTGGTCCTGCAGGGCCTTGCTGCCGGTAGAAACCAGTACTTTGCGCCCGGAAAGCATGGCCGGCAGGAGATAAGCGAAAGTTTTGCCGGTACCTGTCCCCGCTTCAATCAAGGCGACACCGCCGTCGCGCAACGTATGGGCCACCTGCGCGGCCATGGCCTGTTGCTGCTCCCGTGCCCGGAACTGCGGCAGTACTTGGGCCAGCGCCCCGGCTTGCCCCAACAGCACGGACCAGTCCTCCTCCCCGATCACTCCCGACACCCCATTTCTGCTCCCGTTTTATCGTCAGTCCTGCTATTTTTGCACAAATTCGTGGTGAAGAGGGCATTCATGTATAAACGGCGCGCACGCATCCTGTTCTGGCATCCGACTGATCCGGCAAAGGCCCGCTATGCCGCCACGTTGGCTGAAGCCTTGGGTGCGGACTGGCTGGAAGCGAGGGCGGACGAAACCGACCATGTCTGGCCCGATCTCCTCATCGCCCTCGACTGCCACGCCGCGCCAGACATCCCCCGCGCGGCACATACCCAATGCAAATACTGGCCCCTGGCCCAGGATGCTTGGGAGGACGCCGTGCGCGAGCGCATCCTCGGTGTCATTGGGGGCTTTCGCTTGCTCGCCCGCATGGATCAAAGCGGGGCACCCGGCGCTGCGGCCGCGTCCTTTGACAAAACCTCCGCACCGAACTAGACGTTCAAAATCCGATCGTAATGTATGCGCTATAAAAATCCATTGTAGATATGCGTCGCGGCCCGTCTGAGCCAACCGCCTTGCCGGCCATAAAAAACCCGCAGGCTGAAACAGAGCGCGGGTTTTTTGGGGCAATGGGCAGATATTTACTTCGTCATTAGGAAGCGCTGGATACCGGCAAGCTACGCGCTCCGTCAAAATGTGCCGCCCAGTAAGGGTCATTCAGGCTCGCCACCTGGACACCCGTGCTGGGCGTCTGGGCACTGACAAAGTGCTGATGACCAATGTAGATCCCTACATGGGAATAAGGCCGATGCATCGTGTCAAAAAACACCAGATCACCAGGCCTCAGATTGACCCGGGAAACTTTCCGTAACTCAGCTGCCTGGGCATAAGAGGTGCGCGGCACCTGAATATCAAACTTCGCCAATATATATTTAACAAAGCCACTACAGTCGAATCCAGAGGCCGGGCTCATACCACCCCAGCGGTAGGGAGCACCAATAAACCTAAGTGCGGAAACCACCATCGAGCGAGGTGACAGCCAAGAATTGGAATCAGAATGACTTTCCGTCTCTGCATACTGCCCTTCTTGCGCGATATCATTGGCTAGTTCGGCTGCGGCTCGTGGCCCGGCAGCGGCATTGCCGCTGGTTTCCAGCGCCTGCAAAGGGTGGCGCGCCCAGTGATAGGCATGGCTGGCCAACATCTCCAAGGCGAGTCGTAAGTGAGACTGCTCTGGTGCTGAAGTGGCGACTACCGCATCAACCTCCGGCGACACGGGTTTTTCTGGAAGAACAACCGGTGCGTCATCCGTCGCCATGCCTGCCTTGACCAGCACCAGCGACTGATCGACAAAAACGGGGCTCGTTACCCTATCTACATCGGCTGCAGGAAAGGACTGTATTTTATAGTCATAGGTCGAAACAGACTGTGGTGCCGCACCTACCCCGGCAAACTCGACGGGCGCGAGGTCCATCAACTGCAACGCCGTCGGCGTCAACGCCATATAATCGTTTTTCGGAGCACGCAATATTGTCTTATGGGCAGTTCGAAAAACTCCCCTTTTCGCCTGTCTGACAGGCACTAACCTTTTGTTATGTGTGAACCCTATTTGCACTGTTTTCGAGTTTTTCGAAATGCTCTTATAATGGCGCCGTGCGTGGGTGTGGTGATTGATCCGATGCAAAGCCTTGTGGCCCGCCTCGTGCGGCGCCGCCTGGCACACACTGATCCCACCTAGAAACGTCAATACCGCCACAGCAACCTGCCAGCGATGTTTCTTCTGCATTCCTTGTCTCCCGAATTACCTGGGAATCGCCGCTGCATAATCTGCCCTCTGGCTGATTATGCAGCGACATTGCCATCTCTCATCAAGAAGAAGAGAAACTTCGAGGCTACCCCCTACCTACAATAAAAAAGCCGAACAAGTTCGGCTCGTTATGCATACCGCGCTCTGGACGTGGAAACACGGCGACGACCCAGTGCATCGGACAGGCGAGCACCCGTACGATAACGCCCTCCCAAATCAGGTCGAATATTAGCCATTAGTAAAATCGATGCGCCATAGTCCATACTTGGGACTATAGGTCGTATCCATGCCCGAGGCAAGACCCAATCGCTAGTGGCCTGCCGGACTTTGAATTCATCTCGTAATTGAGATATAACCATTTACAGTTCAATGTGATGAGAGATATTGTGACTCACCTCATCGACTCCGATCGCAAGACGAATACTGCGAGCGGTGGAGGGGCCAGCTTCCAGGGCGCAGAGGACGGAAAAGCCAGGCACGCGTGCTGTTTGGCAAAGGGGGCGTATGGGCAAACTACGATTCTTTTTCTGGGTGCCCTTACTCGCCATATTTTTCGCCGTGCCGGCTTGGGGATCAGGGACGGAGCGCGTCGTGCCCATCCTGCTCTATCATCGTTTTGGTCCCGTGGTGCGAGATGCCATGACCGTTCGCACGGTGGTCTTCGAGGCACAGGTTGAATATCTGAAGAGCCATGGCTATCAAATTGTCCCACTCAAGGAAGTCGTGGCATATATTCGTGGCGTTGGACCCCCTCCCCCTCCCCATTCCGTGGTGATCACTGCGGATGACGGGCATCAGTCGGTGTACACGGACATGTTTCCCCTGGTGCAGCGCTACCATATCCCGGTGACACTTTTCATCTATCCCTCCGCCATATCCCGGGCGTCTTACGCCCTGACCTGGGATGAGTTGCGGATCATGCACGACTCAGGGCTCGTGGATATCCAGTCCCACACCTACTGGCATCCGAACTTCAAGATAGAAAAGAAACGCCTTGCCCCCCAGGCGTACGAGAAGTTCGTGGCCATGCAGTTGGAAGAATCCAGGGCGAAGCTCGATCAGGAACTGGGGATCCAGGTGGACATGCTCGCTTGGCCATTCGGGATCTACAATGAGGATCTGATCAAGAGCGCCGCGGCGGCGGGATATATCGCCGCCTTCACCATGGTAAGGGCGCCTGCCGGGCCATCGGATAAGGTGATGGCGCTCCCGCGCTATCTGGTCACGGACCGGGATACGGGCAAGACATTGGGAAGATTGTTGACCACGGACTCCAGATAAACGAGGTGAGCTGTGAAGGGTTATAAAAACATAAAAAATGTATGCGCTTCGTTACTTGCAGTCTTGTTGCTCGTCTCGGGGAGCGCTGCCGCCTACAGCGGGATAGTCGTGAACGCCTTGACGTGCAAACCGATCCCAGGGGCATTTGTAACCTTGGGTGATTCGGTCGTACGCACGGTCCAGGATGGCCGTTTTGAAATCAGCGGACAAGGGACAGTGCTTGGCCTCAGGGCCTACGGCTACAGGCGCCGCGAGGTCCCCGTCGGAGATCTCAAGGCGGATGAAACCCTGTCCCTCGCGCCTTTCAAACCCAAGGCCCTTTATTTGTCTTCCTACGGAGCGGCCAACACGCGTCTGCGGGAATCGGCTCTTGATATCATCGGCAAGACAGACCTCAACGCCATAGTGATCGATGTGAAAAGCGACCGGGGAATGATTGCGTACAAGACCGACATTCCTCTGGCGACGGAGATCGGCGCCCAAAAAATTATCACCATCAAACATATCAAGCGACTAATGGACGATTTGCACAAAGAAGGCATCTATACCATTGCCAGGATCGTGGTTTTCAAGGACAACGTCCTTGCATTGGCGCGACCGGATCTGGCCGTCAGGACCGCGGGCGGCGCCATCTGGAGGGATCGGGAAGGTCTCGCCTGGACCGATCCTTTCAGTAAACGGGTATGGGACTACAACATCGACATCGCCGTCGAGGCCGCCAAGGATGGCTTCGACGAGATCCAGTTCGACTACGTCCGCTTTCCAGACGCCAAGGGCCTGGTGTTTTCCCGGTCGAGCACCCAGGAAAGCCGGGTCTCGGCAATTTCCGGATTTCTCGCGGAGGCCCGCAAGCGCTTGATCCCGTATAATGTCTTTCTTTCCGCGGATATCTTTGGTTATGTGATCTGGAACCGCAACGATACGGGGATCGGCCAGAACCTGAAGGAGATGGCGCAGCAGGTCGATTATATCTCTCCCATGCTCTATCCATCGGGTTTTCAGTACGGTATTCCCGGCTACCCCAACCCCGTTCTCCATCCGCACCAGATCGTTTACCTCTCGCTGCGCAAGGCCGAGGAAAGAACGGGGTTGCCGACAGTGCGCTTCCGCCCCTGGCTGCAGGCATTTCGTGACTACGCCTTTGGCGGGAAACCCTTCGGGGGCGAGGAGATTGCGGCGCAGATCAATGCGGCGCAGACTTTCGGATCGGACGGATGGATGCTGTGGAACCCCCGTAATGTCTATACTACGGCAGGACTTCCGCCAAAGTCGGGGCTGGTGACAACTCTTCGCGAAGGCCACCTGAGCAATCCGGGAGGGATCGGGACGGGAATATGTTCACGCAATACGCCAGTAAAAGTAGCGCAGCTCGCGCGCTGACCCAGAAAGGCTCCATGATCATACCGGATTTACCGGGACGCTCCTGTGGATCGACCCGGTATCCAGGACCTATGTGATCATCCTGACGAACCGAGTCTATCCCTTCGGCAACAGCAACACCGGCTTTCTCAGGGAATCAGTGGGGCCGAGCAATGTGCAAACCGGCATGGGAGATCGGGAGCGCCACTATGTGAAGAAAGTTTTCGGGTAATCGTCCTGTGAGTGGATAGATCATCCGTTACGCAGTAACACGGTCAGCTGCTCCCACCGACCGGATATCGGCCCGCGGAACCGCAGGGGTTCGTCATGGGCGGCGGATCCATGTTGATCAACGGCGCCAATTCCTGCAAAGCCTGCCAGTACACGCGGCGCTTGAAGGCAATGATTTCATTCACCGGCATCCAGTAATCCACCCAGCGCCAGTCCTCAAACTCCGGCTGCTGGGTGCGCAGATTGATTTCCGCCTCTTCGCCTTCAAAACGGAGTAAAAACCATATTTGCTTCTGCCCACGATAACGGCGCCGCGAGGCGCGATGACGGGCGCAGGGCACTTCATAGCGCAGCCAGCCCCGCGTCCTGCCAAGAATACAGACCTTGGCAGTCCCCACCTCTTCTTCCAACTCACGAAACATCGCCTGCTCCGGCGTTTCCGCATAATCGATGCCGCCCTGGGGGAACTGCCAGGCATTTTCACCCCGGCGTTTGGCCCACAACACCTGATTGTATTCATTACAAATGATCATGCCCACATTGGGGCGATAGCCGTCCGCGTCTATCATGTTCATCGTCTCTGCCGATGCGTTTATGCTGCAATATAGCACGCAGACGGGCCAGCGTCAGTCTACTCCAGCCCCCAGCGCCATTCAGACCGTGTGCAGCAAATCCAGTGGATAGCGCTTGCCCGCCTGGTAATCGGCCATACAGCGCCGGACCATGACGCTACGCATCTCCCCCCCGCGCGCCGTCATCTCCTCCGGGGTCAGCCAGACCGGGCCGATGATGCCCGCATCCAGGGCACGGCTCATATCCCGGCGGCCAAGGCGTCCCCCGAAAGCAAAGCGCAGATAAGTCAGGTTTTTTGCAGGATATTCCCAGTGATAAATACCGGTCAGATATTCCGGTTGGAAGAAGTAGCCCGTTTCCTCCAGGGTCTCGCGGACGACCGCATCCAACAGCGTTTCACCGGGGTCCCAGTGGCCGGCAGGCTGATTGAAGCAGCGCCGCCCATCCACCACCTCTTCTACGAGCAGAAAACGGCCTTTCTCCTCTACGACGGTGGCTACTGTCACATGCGGCGTCCAAATCATGGGATTTTCTCCGTCATACACTCTGCTTCCGTGAGTTCACGCCACTGGCCGGGAGGCAGATCGTCCAGCACAAAAGGCCCGAAGGCCTCCCGATGCAGGGTCAGCACCAGATTATCCAGAGCGGCAAACATCCGGCGGACCTCGTGGTAACGCCCCTCCGTCAGGGTCAGCAGCACCTCGCGATCTGTCAGGCATTGCAACACTGCGGGGCGACAGGGCGTGTCTTCACCTTCCAGCATCAGGGTTCCCGCAGCCAGGATGTTCGCCGCATCACCCCGCAACGGCTCCTGCAGAGTCACGCGATACACCCGGGGAACGGCACGGCGGGGACTCGTCCAATGGTGCAACCAGTCGCCGTCGTCGGTGAGCAGCAGGACGCCGCTGGTCTCCCGGTCAAGACGCCCGACGCTGCTCAGCGACGGGCGCCGGTAGCGCCAACGCAAGGGAAAATCCTGATAAATGGCGCGCGGATCATCGTGAGCACAAACCTTGCCCAAGGGTTTGTGGTAGAGCAAATAGAGGGCATGGGGGTGATCAATGGGCTCTTCATCCACCCAGACCAGCGCCGCATCCACTTTGGCAGAGGCTTTGCGCAGCAGTTCCCCGGCCACGCGCACCCGCCCCTCGCGCAACAGATCACGCACTTCGGAGCGGCTGCAATATCCAAGACGGGACAGTAAATGATCCATACGTTCGGCAGATTTTTGCATAGGGTGCAGTTTAGCCTGCCGGACAGGCTGACGAAAAGCCGTTAACCCCCTATGATGCCGGAGTCACTAACAACGGAGCACATCATGGCGACTGGATACATCCTCCCCCCGGAATGGACCCCGCAACGAGCGGCACAACTCACCTGGCCGCACCCCGATACCGACTGGGCGCCGCGACTGGGTGCGGTGCTATCGAGATCG
>JAKAFG010000107.1 GCA_021818125.1 Pseudomonadota bacterium
CGGTCGTCGCCGGCAGCGCCTTGGCGGCGCCGACCGCCCCGGACCAACGCCTGGAACGGCAACTAAAGCCACTGCTCGGCCCCAAGGATGCGGTGCTGGTGGCGGCCCCCGACGGCCGCATGCTGGCGGCCATCCATGTCGACACGCCGCTGGTGCCGGCCTCCATCCTCAAAGTGCTCACCAGCCTGGCGGCAATCCACCATCTGGGGGCGGATTACCGGTTCACCACCGAGTTCTACACCAACAGCCGGAACGACCTGAGCATCAAGGGCTACGGCGACCCCTTGCTGCTCTCCGAAGACCTGGACGCCATCGCCCGTCAACTGGCCCCCAAGCTTCCGGCCATCGGCGCCCTGGTGCTCGACGACAGCTACTTTGCCTATCCCATCCAGATCCCGGGCCGCGGCCGATCGACCAATCCCTACGACGCGCCCAACGGCGCCTTGTGCGTCAACTTCAATACCGTCTGCTTCCAGCATCAGAACGGCCGCTTCGTCAGCGCCGAACCCCAGACCCCGCTGCTGCCCTACCTCCTGCCCCAAATCAAGGCCTGCGGCCTCAAAAACGGACGCATCAAACTGGCCGACGACCACGAGCAAGGCCTGCGCTACGCCGGCGAGTTGTTCGCCCATTTCTTCAAGCAGGCCGGCATGGCCGTCCAAGGCCCGATCACCTTCGCCGCCATCGATCCCCAGAAAGACAAGCTGCTCTACAGCTATCGATCCGAGCGCCGTGTGACCGAGGCCGTATCCAACCTGCTCGCCTTCTCCAACAACTTCATCGCCAACCAACTGCTGCTGACCATGGGCGCCCAGGTCCACGGCGCGCCGGCCACCGTGGAAAAGGGACTGGAAGTACTGCGCGCATATTATGGCAATGAACTGGGATTGAAGACGGGCTATATCGATGAAGGCTCGGGGCTCTCGCGCCGCAATCAGGTCACGGCCCGAGCCATGCTGCGCATCCTTACGCAGTTTGCCCCGCACTACGCGCTGATGCGCCGGGAAGGTCGCCAGTGGTACAAGACCGGCACCTTATCGGATGTCCATACGCGCGTGGGTTACATCGAAGCAGCCGACGGAGGGAACTACATGTTCGTGGTGATGCGCAACACCCCCGGCAAGACCACCGATGGAATCATGCGCATCCTGGAGCGGGAATTGAAATAGCGCTGACAGAAGGCCAGAAAGTCCCTTAGCGTCATTCCCGCGAAGGCGGGAATCCAGTCATCAACCCAGTTTGGACTCTCCGCTTTTCATAACACCGTATTCAAACCACAGATTAGTGGCCGCCCACAGCAGCGCCGTCACCATAAGCACGATGCCGGCCCCCTGGGCGAAACAGGCCAGGGCATGATCCATCTTGAGCATGCCCAGGGTTCTGAGAAGATATTCCCAATCGTGATAATCCTCGACATCCTTGCCGGTCACGCCGCCCAACAGCACCAGGTCCAAGGCCCGGGCGTCGTTGATGTACGGCGCGATGTCCATGAAACTTTCGGCCAGCCACCACTGGGCCACGGCTGCACCGAAGGCGTCGCGGGTGCGGACCAGCAAAACGCCGAGGCACATCAACGGCATCAGCAACTGGCCGAGCGTGCCCCCCAGCACCTGAATGAAGCGCCCCAGCGGACTGAAGATAATGTGGCCGGCTTCGTGAAACGGCAGGTTCACCAGGTGCATGAAGCTGTCGCCCACGCGGTTGGATTGAATCGAGGCGAAGATAAAGGTCGCGCCCCAGATTGCGAGCAGCACCAACAGGATCGCCTTGGCGCCGATGATCAAAGCGTTGGGCTCGGTGGGCGCGGGAAAGAACAACGTTTTCCATGTCATGGCCGGATCGTCCGTGACCTCGACCGTCGTGGGCGGCTGTATCGCGGCCGACGACCGCTCCCGCAGTTTGGCGAAAATGACGCCACAGCGCAGGCACTCCGACCGTCCCTCATCCTGTTCACAATCGCATTTGGGGCATCTCATAATCTATCTATCGTCACCTGTACCTGCCTCTTGAGGGAATTCAGGCAGTTTGGGGGAGGGGACGGGGGCAGGTACCGGTGACTGGGTATGAGGACGCCCGTCCCCTACTACCCCCTGGGGGTGGCGTCCTGGAAGACGAGGGTCTGACCTTCAAGACGCGTCAGGACCGTGAGCTCAGATTTGTTGGGCGCCTGGCGGTAAAGCTGGTAGCCGATGGCTTCGTCCACCGCCTGCCAGGCGAGATCGATGCGGCCGCCGGCAAGGGCTTTGGCCGTCAGACCACTATGCGCTTCCAGGGGCGGCAGGTCGCCCTGGTAGACCCGGAAGTGGTTGGGGCCAGGATGCGGTCGCTGATATTGTCGAGGATTGACTATCACTCTTAAATGCTAAATAATGCACTAATTTAATAAAAAGCCTGATAGGAGAAAAGACTATGCAAGCCCAGAGCATTAAACAACAAGCCAAAGAACTGGTGGACAATCTGCCCAACAATGCCACCTGGGAAGATGTGATGTACCGGATCTATGTCCGCCAAGCCATCGATGCCGGCGTACAAGACAGTGATGCCGGCCGAACCATGGATGTCAAAGAAGTGCGTAAAAGGTTTGGTCTGCCGGCATGAGAGTTCACTGGACGAACAATGCCGTTGACCATCTGGTCAACATCTACGAATACATTTCTTTAAACTCGCCCACCTATGCCAAGGGGATGGTCGACAGGATCACTCGTCGATCATCCCAAATTGCCGGCAACCCGTTATCGGGCCGCATGGTGCCGGAGTACCAGGCCCAAGACATTCGCGAGCTGATCGAAAAGCCCTACCGTATCATCTACCGCATCAAACAGGATCAGATCGATATACTGGCCGTTATCCACGGCGCTCGGTTGTTGCCAGAGGAGATCTAACGAAGACGGCGATAACCAATCAATTCCTCAAACCGCCGGCAGATATAATTTTATGGAAGTTAAGAAGTTAGAGACAAGTCTTCTGATAGAAAGGCCTGCCGACGCGATCGATATGGCTTTTCAGTTCCGGATGGCGCAAGGCAGGGTAATTGATTACGTCCACAAAATAAGGCAGCGTGCTTTCCCGAAAGTCGGCTTTCATTTGGGCGATGATCGTATCGGAAACGCCTTCGTTCATGATCGCCAGGTCGATGTCGCTGCCCTTGTATGAGCTTCCCTTGGCTCGGCTGCCAAAGATAAAAACACTTTGGACGGCGGGATATCTTTCGAGAATCCCCCGCAGCGTCCGCATGTCTCGATCGGAAAGGCCTAAATTTTCCTGATGTTGAGGGTCCATAAGGTTTCCGACGCCTATCCCATCTCCTTTGAGAATAGGGCATAAAGCTTTTGCAAGGCCACGAAGGTTTTATCTCTCAGTTGTGGCTCGAAAGATTCGAATTTTGCGCCGCTATAATCGTGGGAAAGCTCGTTTCTCATATCCAGCCCGTCAATCAGTTCTTGGGCATAATCGATAACTTTGCTTTGCTGGGCCAGCCGGAAGGTGTCTTTGGGGGCGGGATTGAAAGAAAAACCTTTATCTTCCAGATAATCCTTCATGACCTTCCATGACGAGTCGAGCGTGAATTCGAACCGCTGGATCAAGCCGTTTCTTTCCAGTTCGTTCAGTTCCTCGAGTTCCATGGCCTCTTTTAACCGCAGAAAGGCTTTCTCGAAGTTCTGGAAGCGCTGTTTCCAGCGTACGTCCTTGGTATTCATGAGTTGCCTCCCCAACTGCATGGGCCTGCCGCACTTTCATCCACTTAATTGTTTCATCCCTTTTAGCATGAATTTCAGCTTTTGTGCATCCCACCATCGTCGTTAGGGTTTTTTGGTGTCCCCCGACATCGCGCATACAACCATCACATACCCATGTTCTTCGACAAGCGATCTTCCCCTTCGTACCGCGTAGCAGATGGCCGGCTGGGTCTGGTTGAATATTCGGGCCAGACTGCTTTGGGGCATTCCTAGTTGATCCACGGCCCAGTAGCACAGGATGCTTCGGGCGCGGGTTCTCCGCTGGTCCCGTTGGGCATCCAGGATCTGCCGGCAATCGACTCCCGTGATCTCCGCCACGCGCGCCAGGAGTTTCTCGAAATCGAATCCGTCGGCGGTTATGCGCTGTCTTCCTTTGAGCCGTTCTTCGGCTTGTCCCAGAACGCTCTTGACGAAATCGCCGTCCCCCAGGATGCGCTCGTCCCCCTTCTGGTAATCGCCCGCCCTTCGGTTGGCCTTTAGCCCGGCCCAGCCGCCCTGGCTGCGCAGCAGTCCGCCGCCGGTGAGCTCCGGCCGGCTGCCCGTTTCGACGCCTTTGCGGACGAACTCACGGTACTTTCTTTTGGCTTCCGTTGCATGGGGGTCGAACAGTTGCAGGACGTAATCTTTGTCCTGCCAGGCATGATGAAGCCGCCCCAATATGACGCCATGGCCGCAATAGGGGTGCGTGGCCAGACTCCGGTAATCCGCAACCAGCTTGGCCCGTAGCGGATTGAGATGGATATAGCGGACGAGTTCCAGCAGATAGGTATCTTCCTGGCACAGAATCGATTTGTACCGGTTCTGGAACAGGTGGCCCACCCGGTGGTGGCGCCGATTGAAGTTTACGGCGTAACCGGTGAGCAGTTTTTTCATCAAGGTCGAAATGGGAATGTTGCCGGTTCGCAGCAGCAGATGGAAATGATTTGGGATCAGGGCCCAGGCGAAGCAGCGGGTGCCGGATTCCGTCAGAAGTTTGCCCAGGCGCTCCAGAAAGCTGTAATAGTCCACCTCATCGCTAAAGATCGCCTGCCGGGCGATACCCCGGCCGATGATGTGGTGCAACGCGCCGGGGGCGTCTATGCGGGATTGCCGGGGCATGAGCGCGATGTATCAAACTCTGGCAGGGTTATCAATTTATATTTTTATGTACGTCCCCTACTGCCCCCCGGCCGGCACCGGGATCTGCACCGGGGCAGACTCGAAGATGGCGCCAGCCGGAATGCGGGCGACACTCTTGCCGTTGCCCAGGTTGATGACGCTGGCCCCCAACCCCTGCTGCATGGCAAGGGTTGCGAGCACGTTGCCGTCGGCATCGAGCAGACTGAAGAGGGCTTCATCCGAGGCCTTGGTGCCGTGGTTGAGGGCCGTGACAATCTCGATCTCGGCTTCGTCGGTGTTCATCAGGGATTGTGAGATAGTAAGGAGTAGTCTTCTTCTCTACTCCAAACTTTGGATGGGATATCAATTTATTTTTTTATGTACGTCCCCTACTGCGTCCTACTGCGTCCCCTACTGCCTTCCGATCTCGATCTCGGCCTCGCCGGTGTTCTATAGAGTGGTTGTCTAAAAGAGGGCAGTAGAGTCTTCTCTCATATTAGATGGAAGAATTTCTATTTATATTTTTATGTACGCCCCCCAGTGCCCAGTTTCTTGTATTCTGCTGCAATTGCACAAAAAATTATGAAAGAGTTCCATGGTGAAATGTATATCCAATGAATGAATGCATTATCAGGAAGATTATTTGTTGGAAACTTTCTTTGAACTTGCTCATTTAGTGCTTCTATCGGTCCCGAATCAATATAAAGTACACTATCAATAAAATGGCGTTGACTGTCCGGAGGTTCAATTAATAGAAATATTACGCCGCGGAGTGTGAGTTCTCCTTTTTCGTACTCAGTTGCTATTGTATCCCTAAGTACTTCTATTTCGAATACAGCTTCCTTTTTCAGATAATCAACAGAAAGTTTGTTTAATACCGCATCATGGAATCCGTTTGGTAACATTCTCTCCACTTCTAACATATTCATATTCCCACCATAGTAATTCACTTAAAACACTTCGAATAGAGAAATTCTTATCTGTTATTATTGAACACAACTCAATTATGACACTATAGTGTGTCGACAACGCGATACTACATTTAATTGCCTGTATTTTCGAGTTAATCCGACATTCCAAGTGTTCCTACGTATTTTAGTATTTTTAGAATCATGAAAATTATCATGGCTGTTTTTACAGCATCGTCAGGCTTAAGCAATTCATCTGGAGCTCTAATTGGCTCTTCTTCTTCACAGTCACCACCAGGGATATAGGCACCTGGAAGCAATTCTGGACTATCCCCTTTGTATTTAGACTTATCTCTATTGTAATGCCAATGAAACCGTCCGCGATGTGTATCAGGGCCATATCCAGGTTGTGGGGTATGAAACTCTAAGGTGTCACCATTCGGATGGATATACCGGTCACCAAATGGGTATTGGTGGCTAGGATCACGGGCCCAACAATGCGGCAGCCCATGTGGATTCTCGGGAAGTGTTATCAGCCCCCAAGGATCAATCCAATTCACTGGATCATTGAAAACGTAACTATAAAGGTTAATACCACCGAAGAATCCAATTGGGTCTGCCTTCTCGTATCTTCCAATATCAGGCTGATAATACCTAAACCAATTATAATGCAGCCCAGTCTCAGTATCCTCATACTGCCCAGGGAACCGTAGTGGGTTAACAACAGTTGAGGTAGGATCGACGGCAGCCTTACCAAAATTCGTATACTTAGCCTTCCAAACGACAGCCCCGGAACTGATAGTCATCATCTGCGGAGTACCAAGATAATCATTGTGATACCAGTAACACTCCACCCCTAGCTTCATGAATAAAGGATCTGTACTCCAGTTCGAGCCTGGCTTCCATCCATAGGTTTTGATTTCAGCGCCGGTAGAGCTGTACTCGCCCACCAACCCTTCGTCGCTGTATTGAAAGAAGGTTCGGGTGCCGCCCACCTCCTTCCACAACCGCCGTCCGAATGGATCGTAGTAGTAGGTAGCGATGACGTTCCCACTACCGTCCTCCACCCTCTCCAACCGATCCTCCAGATTGTAAAAGAACCGTGTAACTGCCCCGCCAACGTTCTTCTCGATCATGTTCCCGTTGGCGTCGTACTGGAACGTGGTGTTGCCGTGGGCTTCGAGCTCG
>JAKAFG010000108.1 GCA_021818125.1 Pseudomonadota bacterium
CACTTACGTCAGCAGGCCACCGAAGCCCTGTCTCTGCTACCTCAGGTCCCTCAGGAACTCGCCCAGGCCATCGCCCATGTGGAGCAGCCCGGAGCGCTGGCCGATCTGATTGCCAACTTTCTCGATCTCAAGGCCGAGGAGCGCCAGCAGATCCTGGAAAACCTTGACGTGCGCAGCCGTTTGGAACAGATCTCGCAGTTTTTGAGCTATCGCATTGAGGTTCTGAAGCTTACCCACAAGATCGGCGAGCAGACCAAGGAGGTCATGGATCGCCGCCAGCGTGAGTATTTCCTGCGCGAGCAACTCAAGGCCATCCAGCAGGAGTTAGGGGAAGGAGAGGAAGGCAACGGTGAGATGGAGGCTCTGGGTCATGCCATTGACGAGGCGCACTTGCCCGCCGAGACGGAGGCGGTGGCCCGCAAGGAGTTGCGTCGCCTGCAACGGATGCCCGAGGGGGCTGGGGAGTATGGCATGGTGCGCAGCTATATCGACGCCATTCTGGCCCTCCCCTGGAGCAAGGAGACAGCGGAGCGCATCGATATCGCTGAAGCCCGAATTATTCTCGACGAGGATCACTATGACCTCGACAAGATCAAGCGGCGCATTCTGGAGCATCTGGCAGTACATCGCCTGAATCCCAATGGCAAGAGCCCCATTCTCTGCTTTGTCGGACCGCCGGGGGTGGGCAAGACCTCTTTGGGTCAGAGCATCGCCCGCGCCATGGGGCGCAAGTTTGTGCGGGTGAGTCTGGGCGGCGTCCACGACGAGGCGGAGATCCGCGGCCATCGGCGCACCTATATCGGCGCCCTGCCGGGCAATATTCTCCAGGCCCTGGGTAAGGTGGAAGTGCGCAATCCGGTGATGCTTCTGGATGAGATCGACAAGCTCGGCGCGGGCGGGTTCCACGGTGATCCCGCCGCGGCACTGCTGGAAGTGCTCGATCCGGAGCAAAACCGCACCTTTCGCGACACCTATCTGGCCATGCCATTCGATCTCAGTCATGTCTTTTTCATCGCGACGGCCAATGTCCTGGATACCATTCCTGGTCCTCTGCGAGACCGGATGGAGATCATCGCGCTCTCGGGCTATACGGAAGAGGACAAGAGGCATATTGCCTCCCGCTACCTCCTGCCCCGGCAGCGGGAGGCGGCGGGCCTGACGGAGGCGCAACTGGTCCTGGAAGAGGATACCTTGCTGGCTCTTATTCACGGATACACCCGTGAGGCCGGCTGCCGCAATTTGGAGCGGGAGCTGGGGGGCATTTGCCGTTGGGTGGCGGTGCGCATCGCCGAAGGCAGCAGCAGCGGGATGCGGGTCCGTCCCGATGATCTGACGACGATCCTCGGCCCTCAGCGCTTTGAAAACGAAGTCGCTTCGCGGGTAGCCCTGCCCGGCGTGGCCACCGGCCTGGCCTGGACGCCGGTGGGCGGGGATATTCTTTTCATCGAGGCCAGTAAGAGTCCCGGTAACGGCCGCCTCATCCTGACCGGCCAGCTCGGCGATGTCATGAAGGAGAGCGCCCAGGCGGCCATGAGCCTGGTCAAGGCGCGGGCGGCGGACTGGCAAATTGCCCAGGAGAGCATCGACAAGAGCGATATTCATATCCACATTCCCGCTGGCGCCATCCCCAAGGATGGACCCAGCGCGGGGGTGACGCTCTTTGTGGCGTTGATTTCTCTGCTGACCGGC
This sequence comes from Pseudomonadota bacterium, assembly GCA_021818125.1. GTDB lineage: Bacteria > Pseudomonadota > Gammaproteobacteria > Acidithiobacillales > Acidithiobacillaceae > Acidithiobacillus. Next base: position 1,690 of record JAKAFG010000108.1, read on the forward strand.
CGCAAAGTCCGACCGGATGTGGCCATGACGGGCGAGATCAGTCTGCGCGGCCTGGTGCTGCCTGTCGGGGGAATCAAGGAGAAGGTCCTGGCGGCGTTGCGTGCCGGTATTCATACGGTGCTATTGCCGACACGCAACCGCCGGGATTACGAAGAGATCCCCGAGAATGCCCGGCAACAACTCACTTTTATATGGATAGAGCGGGTGGAGGAGGCCGTGGCGCAGGCGTTGGAAATGGGCTAAAACGTGTGACCTCGGCCAGCTCACCCACCGGTGAGGGGGGCTAAAAAGTGCCGTGCTGTGGATGGGTGGCCAGCAGTTCTTCTGCTTCCTGGCAGAGCCCACGTCGTTCCAGGATGGCGCCGGGCAGGTGACCGCCCGCCTGTCGCCACAAGACCGCCGCACGGATGCCGCTGAGCAGGAGGGTGCGGATGCGTGCGGCATCGTCGGGATCGCTCAGAAAGCGGCTTTCGCCGCTGACAATGATGCGCGGGCGAAGGGTGCCGATGGCCTCGGTGTAAGTCTGGGCGAGTCCGGCGATGATGCTGCGCTGTGTCGGATCGCCAAAATGGACGACCTGGCGCTGTGCCTGTTCGATACCTTCCTGGATGCGCTGGGTAGCGGACGAATTTTTAAGCAGACGTTTACCGAGGGCCGTCAGCGCCATGCTGTAGCGTAGTAGTTCGGCCTCTTGGGCGTTGCCGGGGCCGCGTTGTAGCAAGGGGCAGAGCAGGCCCAGGGCTTGACGCAGACTGTCGACATCGCCCAAGGCATGCAGGCTATCCTGGCACTCCAGCGCGAGAATGCTCTGTATGCAGGTCTGCAGCAGCTCTCCAGGCTGAGTGCCGTTGCGCGCAATGTTCTGTACCAGCAGGGCGCTGCGCAGGACGGCGGCGAGGGCCAGGGCGCGGTCGCGGCGGCGCCGGGCATCAGGAAGAAGGAATGACCACATGGTGTTGAGCCTGTCTGGAGAAAGGGCGAATGTGCTGGAAATGGGAGCGTGCCTGACCAACCTGCATCGTCTACGCGGCCTTGCCGTTCAGGATATTGCCCAAGGTTTGGGTCAGTGCCTTGGCCTGTGCGTCCGTCAGTTTGCGCCCACGCTCGTTGAGGATGAAAAAGGTATCTTCTACCCGTTCACCAAAAGTGGAGACTTTGGCGCCGTGGATGTTGAGTTGTAAGGCGCGTAGTGCCTCACCCACCTGATACAGTAGCCCAAGCTGATCCGTGGCGCGGACTTCCAGTAGGGTGTAGCGGGGTAGGGCGCGGTTGTCCACCCGGATTTCGGCCGGAATATTGGCGAAAAAACGGTGGCGTGGGTCGCGATGGCGCGGGCCGAAACGGGGCTTGCTGGTCGTCTCTCCTTCAATAATTGCGCGGAGTTCGGCACCCAGATCGGCATGGGCTTGGGCGCTGTGGGCGAAGGCGTGGCTGTTGTCGATGACCAGAAAAGTGTCAATGGCGCGCCCGTCCTCGCTGGTATCGATCCGGGCGTCGATAATGTTCAAGGACTGACGATCGAGCGCGCCGGTAATCTGCTGGAAAAGCCCCGGCCGGTCCGAACCGTAAATCAGGATTTCGCTGCCCTCTGGCTCATGGGGCCGCACCGCAACCAGCGTCTTGCGGCTTTTGTGGGCCAGTATTTCCTGACAATGCCAGAGCAGTTCGTCCTCGGTGTAACGCAGGAAATAGGGACCAGAAAGATGCTGCCAGAGGGCGCGTGCCCGCGGCTGGTCCATGCTGGTGATTTTTCCCATGACAAAATGTTGTTTGTCGGCGATGAGTTGCGGAAGGTCCCGTATCTGGCGCTCTTCCCGCTGAAGTTCACTAGCCGTCGCCCGGTACAGGGTGCCGAGCAACAATCCCTTCCAGTCATTCCAGAGTTCAGGGTTGGTGGCACGCATATCGGCAACGGTGAGGAGCAGAAGATGGGCAAGATGTCGTTCATCCTGGACCAGATCGGCAAAATCGCGGATGACCTGTGGATCTTCGAGGTCACGTCGCTGGGAGACGCCGGACATTTGCAGGTGTTGTTCCACCAGCCAGACGATCAGTTCCGTATCGCGGGGCGGCAACTGTAAACGCCGGGCAAAACGCCGGGCTTCCTGCGCACCGATTTTGGAGTGATCGCCGCCGCGGCCTTTGCCGATATCATGGAAGAGGCCCGCCAGCACCAGTAACTCCGGTTTTTCGACCTGCTCCCGGGCAGCGTTGGCGACGGGCATCTGTGGCGTCTCGTTGGCCCATATTTGACCGAGGTTGCGGAGCAGAAAGAGGGTGTGCTGATCAACGGTATACACGTGGAAGAGGTCGTGCTGGATGCGTCCGGTAATGCGTCCGAAAGCGGGGAGTATGCGCGCCAAAATGCCACATTGCTGCATCATTTTGAGGCTGCGATAGGCGCCGTCGGGCTGGGCGAGAATGGCGAGAAATTCCCTCTGCGCAACGGGATCGTGATCCAGATCACGCGGGTGAATAGCGCTCCGTAACGCGTAAAGCTGGCGCTGGGTCTGGGCATCGAGGGTGCGCCGTCGGGAGTCCTCCGCCAGGCTGCGGAACAGGCTCAGAATGTGCCGCAGCAATTGCGGATCATCGCGGCGCAGCGTGGTCAGGGGCAGGGCGACGCGCTGGTCTGCAACCACGGGCGCTGTCGTGCGTGTGGCCAAGTGCTGCGCGATATTTTCCTGGGCAATGGCGGCGATGCGCAGGATGTCGGCGAAGGCGCGATAGAGCTTTTGCATCAGTTGTTCGACGGCACTGCGCCCGCGCCGGTCGGTGTAACCCAATTGCCGCGCCAGCGGCACCTGCAAGTCGAGGCGCAGACGGTCTTCGTGGCGTCCGGTGGCGTAGTGCAGGGCGATCCGCAGGCGGGAGAGCAGGGCCTGGGCGCGCAGGAGCTGACGATATTCCTCGCCGGTGATAATGTCCTCATCGCGCAGCCGGTGCAGGCTGCCCTCCCCAAAAACACTGGCCGCGAGCCATTGCAGGTGATGGATATCGCGCAGCGCACCGGGACCTTCCTTGAGGTTGGGTTCGAGATGAAAGGCGGTATCGCTGCACCGGGAGTGGCGGTTTTCCTGCTCCGCCAGTTTGGCGGCGAAAAAAAGCGGGGGGGACCAGGGCGGATTTTCTTGCAATGCGCGATTCAGGTCTTGCAGCAGAGGGCGCGATCCGGCCAGATAACGGGACTCCAGCAGGGTGGTGGCAATGCCCAAGTCCTGGCGTGCCTCCTGCAAGCATTCGTCCACGCTGCGAACGCTGTGCCCCACCTGCATCTGCAGGTCCCAGAGGCTGCTCAGGAAGCCTTCGATGAAGTCTTTTTGTGTCGCGGTCAGGGCGCTGGGGGTCAGGATCAACAAATCAATGTCGGAGCCGGGGAAGAGGGTGCCGCGCCCGTAACCACCTACGGCCACCAGGGTGAGATGGTCGGCGGCTGACGCGTCTGTGCCCGATGGCGCCTGCCAGAGCTTGCGCAAGGTGCTGTCCACCAGACGACAGTGCTGGCGGAGCAAGGCGCTGCTGCTCTGCTGTGGTGAAAAGGCGGCTTGCAGCGACCCCTGACCCTCGCGCAACGCCGCATGGGGTGCGAGCGTCCGGGTTTGCGCGGCGCGGCTCGTCATTCTTAAATGGGGTCGCCAGGCAGTTGGGTCAGTATTTCGTAACTATCGTCGGTGACCAGAATGGTGTGCTCCCACTGGGCGGAGGCACTGTGATCCTTGGTGACGATGGTCCAGCCGTCGGGCAGGGCCTTGATATGGCGTTTGCCGGCATTGACCATGGGCTCGATGGTGAAGGTCATGCCCGCCACCAGTTCAATGCCTTCGCCGGGATTGCCATAGTGCAATACCTGCGGCTCATCGTGGAAATTGCGGCCAATCCCGTGCCCACAGAACTCCCGCACGATGGAACAGTGCTGCGCCTCGGCGTAGACCTGGATGGCATGGCCAATATCGCCCAGGGTCGCGCCGGGCCGCACCTGCTGAATGCCACGCACCATGGCTTCATGGGCCACTTCCATCACCCGCCGCGACCGCAACGGCACCTCGCCGACAGTGAACATTTTGCTGCTGTCACCGTGATAGCCCTCTTTGATGACGGTGACGTCAATGTTCAGCATGTCGCCATCCCTGATGACGCGGTCGCCGGGAATGCCGTGGCAGATCACATGGTTGAGGGAGATGCAGACGGATTTCGGAAAGGGTGGATATTCCGGACTGGGCTGATAGTTGAGCGGCGCCGGAATGCCCTGCAGATCATTGACGATGTAATCGTGGCAGATGCGGTCCAGTTCACCAGTGGTGACGCCGGCTTTGACATGGGGGCCGATCATCTTCAGCACCATGGCCGTGAGCTGGCCGGCAACCCGCATTTTTTCGACCTCTTCTGCGGTCTTGATGTTGTTCTGGGGGGATTTTTTGCTGCGCTGTAACATGCTGTTCTCCTGAAGCGGCTAAAAGAGAAGCGGTTCCGCCGCACTGAGGCTTATTTTATCAGGACTGATGCGGGTCCGGTAGGCCAGAATTTCCACACCGTCGGTGCGTGCCAGGCGCAGGGCCTTGCCATAAGCGGGATCAACGGCGTCTGCGGGCGCAAAACCCCGGCCATCTTCCCGGCCAATCAGGAAAAGCATCACCGCACGTCCGCCGCTGCGGACCACCTCCGTCAATGCCCCCAGATGGCGCAGGGCGCGGCTGCTGACCGCATCGGGGAAGCGGATGACGCCATCATCCTCCAGCAGGGTGCAGGATTTTACCTCTACGTAGCAGGGCGGCTGACCCTCGGAGCTGAGTAGAATATCCACGCGTTCATGACTGCCATAAGGCACTTCGCGGCGCAGATGTGCGTAGTTTTGCAAGGCAGGTATGTCGCCCGCGGCGATGGCCTCGGCAACTACGGCATTGGGGCGCTGGGTGTTGACGCAGACCCAGCTGGCGCCGCTCCAGTAGAGCTCCCAGGTCCAGGCCAATTTACGTTTGGGGTTGTCGCTGAGGGAGATCAGGATGGGCTGACCGGGTTCGGCACAACTGCGCATGCTCCCGGAGTTGGGGCAGTGCACGGTGATGATCTCGCCGCTGGCCAATGCGCAGTCGGCAAGA
>JAKAFG010000109.1 GCA_021818125.1 Pseudomonadota bacterium
TTCAAAGGTCTTGAAAGTTTTCTCGGGGTTGGCCAGGGGATCACCCGGACCGGCGATACCCAACACGGTCATTTGCGGAATGGTGGAGGCCACGGCCAGCACCTTTTTGGCCGCTTGCTCCGGCGCCAGTTTTTCACTGACGACACCCGGCCGACTTTCGTTGGCGCAGTCATATTTGCGGTTACAGTAATTGCATTGGATATTGCAGGCGGGTGCCACCGCAACGTGCATACGGGCGTAATGATGATGCGCTTCTTCGCTATAGCAGGGGTGATTCTTGACCTTTTCCCAGATCTCCGGTGCCAGATCTCCCTGCCCCGCTCCGGTGCCACAACTGGCCTTGCCGGAACCGCCGCTCGTACCACAACCTTGGTGTTCTGCCTTTTGCTGCATGATCTCGTCCAGATCCACCCCGTTATTGGGTGTGGCAATACTGGAAAGAGAAATTATTTGGGATGCCATGGGCGTAATCCTCCATACGGATCTTCAGTGAACGATGGAAAACCGCGCGCCTCATGGATGTATCGGCTTGCTCCTAAGAAGCTGACGCTTGCATTACCGTTAGCAAAAGTGATGCCAGCATATGCTGCCTTTGTTTTTCAAGATATTAGATTAAACCATCCGGTGCTTTGTCGGTAACATTACGTGCGTTTTCAGCACTGCGGCGAAAATTGTCGAAAACCGGACAAATGGGGAGGGGTAAAATAGCAGGGCAAGCACGAAAAGCGGTGGACACAGTGAGGATGGGTGGGGCGTTCGCCGCCCCTGGTTGAGCGTTTCTGGTTTAGAGTTTTTTAACTTCTACGCCATGTTTATTGAGGGCATAACCGAGTTTGCGGGTGGTCGTCCCCAACAAACGGGCGGCTTTGGCTTGCACCCAGCCACAGCGGTCCATGGCCTGGATCAGGCGATCCCTTTCCGACAAAGGTGGGGAACCCTCCGCATCGCTTGCCGCCACTGCAGCCACCACTTGCTCCGCAGATTCAGGCATTACGGGGAGCGGTATACTACTACTGCCTGACACCTTCATAGTGACGATGGGATGGCTCCCTTCCAGCGGCCGCAAGGCCATGGACAGGCACTGATTGCGCTGACAGGGCACGTCGAGATTGCGGATGATATCTCCGCGCATCATGGTGGCGGTGCGTTCGACGCAGTTTTCCAGTTCCCGCACGTTACCCGGCCAGTAGCAGGACACCATGGTTTGCAAGGCTTCCGGGGTGAGGGTCAGTTTGCGCTGATTCTCGGCGTTGTAACGGGCGAGGAAGTGTTCGATCAAGGCGGGGATATCCTCACGACGTTCCCGCAACGGGGGCAGGAAGATACTGACGACATTGATCCGGTAGTAGAGATCGGCGCGGAACTCGCCCTTACTCACCGCCTCTTCGAGATTGCGATTGGTGGCGGTGATAATGCGGACATTGATTCGCCGAGTCTGGGTGCCGCCCACCCGCTCGAATTCGCGCTCCTGTAACACCCGTAAGAGCTTGGCCTGGAAAGCCGGAGAGATGTCTCCTATTTCGTCGAGAAACAGCGTGCCGCCGTCCGCCAGTTCAAAGCGCCCTTTGCGCTCCTGGGTAGCACCGGTAAAAGCACCGCGCTCATGTCCGAAGAGTTCCGATTCGAGAATGCTTTCGGGGAGCGCCGCGCAATTGAGCGAGACGAACGCCTTATCGCGACGGGGGCTGAGGTAGTGAATGGCGCGGGCGATAACTTCCTTGCCGGTGCCTGACTCACCGCGCAGCAATACGGTCGACTTGCCCGGTGCCGCCTGGTGCACGTCAGAAAACACCGCCTGCATGGCCCGGCTGTTGCCGACGACATTCTTGATGCTGTAACGTTTCTGGAGTTCCTTCTGCAGACGATGCTTTTCCTGCAGGAGGCGATTTCTTTCCGCCGAGATACCCTGATGCAAATTGACGGTCTGTCCCACCAGATTGGCGATCATCTGCAACAAGCGAACATCAGAGCGGAAACTCACGCCCTTGTGCCGCTCACTGCGATAAATGGCGAGCACACCGATACACTCGTACCCCACCTTAATTGGCACCCCTACAAAGGCATGCAATCGCTGGTTGATCTCCGGCTCATAGGCGCGGTGGAGGAAGGCGGGCTCCTGGGAGACATCAGGGATCACCACCGGCATACCGGCACGCATAATCTTGCCTACCATGCCCTCCCCCAGGCGATAACGTCCCCGCTCCATTTCCGCAGCAGACAAGCCTGTGGCGGCAATCACCCCCACCAAATCCTCGTCCATGCGCAAGAGGATCATGGACGGAGAGATGTGCAGATGACTTTCCAGCGTCTTCAGCACATCGTTCAGGGTGTGTTCAAGATCCATGGAGGAGCTGAGCACCTTACTCACCTCGTAGATAGTCGTCAGCTCCTGAAAATGGTTGGGGGTTACGTGATCTTTCATGATAGGGGGTCCTCTTCTCTACAGCGCTCAGGAGGCGTTGGCGTGGGATGAGGCGGCTGGAGTTTTGGTGAGCCCGCGCGCCTGCCTGACGCTTGGGCAAGGCACAGAACGCCGACAAGGGTCTGTAGCGATGCCAGCGTCTCCAGCATACACGTCAAGAGATATGAACGTCCACAGGCGCAATTGATCCTCAGAAAAACCAGCGGTTTTGGTGCCCCCCGCTTCCATGAGCGGGCGACGGATGAGAAGCGGGTCCAACAGCATCGCGGCGAGTGCCCCGGCTTCCGTAAACGCCTCCGGAACGATCTCTCCCGACTTTACCCGCGGCGAGGCCGGGTTGAACCACTCCGCCACGGGTCGATCTGCAAAATAGGGGCGCAGGGTTTCCGCCGTCCAAGCGGTCTGCAATATGTCATGCACCTCCACTGCACAGCCGACAGCCGTCAACAGTGCTATCTGCCGCGCGTTATTGGCGCAGCCTGGTTTTTCGTAAAACAAGACACGCAGCGGCATACTGGCCGGCAACTGCTCATGATCCGTCCGCTCACCCCGGACCAGAAGCTGATCCACCTGCGCCGCGATTTCTTTCTGAACCGCAGGGTCCAGACGCTTCAACCAAGCACTGGGAAGCCCGTAAATCCCGTACAGGCCTCCTGCCAGCATGCCCGCGAGGGCGCCTGTGGTGTCCGCATCCCCACCCTGATTTACCACGGTGATCAGGCAGTCTTTAAAATTATCGGTATGGAGCAGCGCATACAGGACGGCGCGCACCGTATCCACAATATAGGGCGTAGGTGCCTGAGGAGTTTCTTTGAAATCGAATTCGGGGTGCTGTGCAACCAGTGCATCCGCCAGACGCCGCACGGCTGAAACGCCGTCACCGCGCAGCGCGCAGCGCAACATCTCCCCCAGCGTCAGGGTGGCGACATCCGACAGCGGGTGATGGTGGGTCAGATGCGCCTGTTCTACACTGATTTGCCGGAAGGCCGCAGGGGCGTTCAGGGTGGCCAGCACCACGGGGAGATTGCGCACGCACGCACCATTGCCGGCATCCCATTCCGCCGGTTCAGCGGCGGTACTGCCGTTGAGCATAAAGCGCCGGATTCCCCGGCGGCAGGTATTACCCACATCCACGGGATGACCGCGCAACCACTGCACCATCCCCTCGCCAAAGCGGGTAATGGACCATTGTTCATCGACAAGGATGCTCCGCCCCAACACCAGACACATCTGGGTATCGTCGGTCACTTGTCCGGGGCGTAAATGCAGCCAGCCGCCGCCGGTCATATTGCGGTGAACACCATATTCCTCCTGGATTTCCGTGGGACTCATGAACTCCACCGTCGCGCCCAGGGCATCCCCGACCGCCAATCCCAGGTAGGCACCTAATGCTCTCTCCCGCAAGTCATAGCCCATTTCTCGTCCTCAGTAATAGTGCATGTGTGCCGCGTATTCACCGCCGATCACCAGATACTCACTCTCCGCCTGGAGTGCGCGACATGGCAGCAGCCCCTTGAAGAAGAGCAGCTTTACCAACGGCACATTCACCTCCAGTATGCAATCGCCGAATGCACTGGCCACGTCCCGGTCGCTGCTGAAGGACACCAGGTTGTTCAGCCGGATCACCCCCTGTCGCGCTCCGGCTTTCCAAAGAATAGGATGTTCGGCAAAATCATTAGTTCCCCGGAACAAGCGCAAGTGCCGTTGTCCGGATGCCAGAAAACGTCGCGCCGACCATTGTGCGAATTCAAACAACAGGTCAAGCTGCAACCAGATCGCATTATTATCAAATCGCCCTGACATTTTGTCGGTCATATACTGAATCCAGGCGGCATCGCCCACACGGCCGATCACCTGTCGGTGAAAATTCGGGGCGATCCCGAACCGGCTCTCCACCCAGCCCTTCATGACCGCACCTTCCGGTGAATTGCTGTCATATCCCCAACCTTTGAGCAAGCGTAAATAGCTGGCCCTGAAGCGTCGGCCCTTCGTCCGGTCAGGCCCGCCAGCAAAAATCTCTTCCATGTAGGCCTGGAAGACCTGTCCCGCCTCGCCCTGTTCCCGCACCAGAGACAATCTCTGGAAAAGCGCAGGGTGCCCATCGCGCACCCCGGCGATATGTAGCGGCATCGGGAACGCATGAAATTCAGCACTGATCAGTAGCCCGGACGGAATCCCGGTCAGATTGCTACCGAGATTGACGGACGGCGCACGGACCGGGCGCTGCTCCTCTGGTGGGTTCGCTGTTGACAAAAAGCGTCCTTGCGGCGACTAATTCTGCAACACGGCAGCCACCTTGGCGCGGACATCTTCGAGCCGCAGGGGCTTATGGAGGAACACGAGTCCTTTACCGATTACGGGCTGGCTCAGGGCGGAACGCGCCTCCCCCACCACGAGCATCAGTCGTGCCTTGGGAAACTGTTCGCTCACCATCTCCACGGTATACTTGCCTTCGTCCAGCAGCGCCTCGCCGAGAATAACCAGGTCTGGCGGCCAATCCTGAGCTTTGGCGACAGCGGCCTGGAGACTGGCGATTTCGTGGGTTTCATATTCATCATGAAGCATGAACTGCACCACCATGCGCCCGATTTCATCCGTATCCAGCACAAAAATGCGCCGATTACCCACTGCGAGATTACAATCCACACCGATCTGCATATCGTCCTCCCAAAACTGAGCAAGCCTTCCTGCTTGAACTAGGCAATGGAAGCAGTATTTATGCCATATATTTTCCCTAGACCTCCAGCGCCCGAATATCCGCCAGCAGGGATCCAAAAAAATCTTTTCATCGTTCAGGCAAGGCACTAAGCCTTTCAAACAAAACCCGGTTTGATGAACCTCAGTAAGCCGCGGCAACGATCCAATGGTAGCGCTGCTAATTGCATAAGCCTGCCAAAGCTGTGTGGTTCCTGACATAGAAAGCGCGTTTTGTAGGTTTTCAAACAGCCTGCACAAGCCCGCCAAAAAAGCATCATTTAACTGATAATACAAAGTATTACGGTGATCGTTCCAGGCTTGGCACGGCACTTGCAACAGCGATGGCGGAAAGCGACTCTTCCTCTTTTATTGGGGGCTTCCACTGGCAAGTTCGCCATCTTTTGAAACAGGAGACATGGCAATGAGTAACGGATTGAGGCAAATAGCCTTTTATGGCAAGGGGGGGATTGGCAAGTCCACCACCTCCCAGAATACTCTGGCAGCCCTTACGGAAATGGGCCAAAAGATTCTCATCGTCGGCTGCGATCCCAAGGCTGACTCCACCCGTTTGATTCTTCACTCCAAAGCGCAGGACACCGTACTGAGCCTCGCGGCCGAGGCGGGCAGCGTGGAGGATCTGGAAATCGAAGACGTTATGAAAGTCGGGTACCGCGATATCCGCTGCGTAGAGTCCGGTGGCCCTGAGCCGGGTGTGGGTTGCGCGGGTCGTGGTGTCATCACCTCCATCAACTTCCTGGAAGAGAATGGGGCCTATGACGGTGTCGACTATGTCTCCTACGACGTGTTGGGCGACGTGGTGTGTGGCGGATTCGCGATGCCTATTCGTGAAAACAAGGCGCAGGAAATCTACATCGTCATGTCTGGCGAAATGATGGCCATGTATGCCGCCAACAACATTTCCAAGGGCATTCTCAAGTACGCCAATTCGGGCGGCGTGCGTCTGGGCGGGCTGGTGTGTAACGAACGCCAGACCGACAAGGAACTGGAATTGGCGGAAGCCCTGGCTGGCAAGCTGGGTACCAAGCTGATTCACTTCGTCCCCCGTGACAACATCGTGCAGCATGCCGAATTGCGGCGGATGACGGTACTGGAATACGCACCGGAATCCAAGCAGGCCGAGGAGTACCGTCAGTTGGCACAGAAAATCCATGCCAACGGCGGTAACGGCACGATTCCGACCCCGATCACCATGGACGAGTTGGAAGACATGCTCATGGAGTTCGGTATCATGAGTGCAGTAGACGAGAGCGTGATCGGCAAAACAGCCGCCGAACTGGCTGCTGCGGTCTGATGGACAGAGGGCATCCGCCGTCAGGCGGCTGCCCTCTCTTTTTCTCGCTAAAGGAGAGATGTGATGAGCATTACCGCTGAAGAAACCCGAGAGCAGATCGTCGCGGAAACCAAAACGCGGAATCGTGCCCTGATTGATGAAGTACTGAAGGTCTATCCGGAAAAAACCGCCAAAAGACGCGCCAAACACCTGGGTGTGTATGAGGAGGGAAAATCGGATTGCGGCGTCAAATCCAATATCAAGTCGGTGCCCGGCGTCATGACCATTCGCGGTTGCGCCTATGCAGGGTCCAAGGGTGTGGTCTGGGGTCCGATCAAGGACATGATTCATATTTCCCATGGACCCG
>JAKAFG010000110.1 GCA_021818125.1 Pseudomonadota bacterium
CATCTGACGGGTGCAGGCAGCCTGCCGGTTGCCGGTCTGGTGCGCGCCTTCACCCTGCTGCCTGCCACCTGGCAGACCTCAGGGCAGGCCCGATGGCAAGTCCGGGCGCGGGGCGCAAGCTGGGCAAAGGCGCGTCAGATAGCCTTTGAATTGCAGGGCAGCCAGCTCCAGTTCAGTAGCCCGGACGGTTTGCAGGCCGCCCAGGGTGTCGCATTGCAGCTCCAAGGAGACGGTGTATATACCGGGCAATGGCACGGCACTGCCCGGATGCGCTGGACCCAGGGGGGTGTCCTCTGGAGTCCATGGTACTGGACAGCCCCCGCCGCAGCGGTGCGGATACAAACCCGCTGGCAACAGGCGGCCAAGGCCTGGCAACTGGACCAGGGAAGCATCCGCTGGCCCGGCCTCGGGCAGGGCGGTTTTGCGTTGTACCGGCCGACTCGGGGCGGGGTGCTGCGCTGGCAGATCCGGGATATGGATGTAGCCATGGCGCCCCTGTATGCGAACTGGATTAAACCACTGGCTCCCCCAGGCGGTCTCGCGGCCCAATTGCAGGCCTCGGGGCAAGTGCATTTTTCCGTGGCGGGAGAGGGTGGTCTGAGTGCGCTGAAATGGGATCTGCGCAACGCGGCTATTTCCAGTCCCAGGGGGCATCTTGCGGTGACGGGCGTGAATAGCCAGGGTGCCTGGAGTCGTACCGGCAAGACCTCTGATGCGGTGCTTCGCTGGCAGTCTGCGGAACTCTATCATATTCCTGCGGGCCCGCTGCATGCGGAGCTGGTCCTCAATCCCCAGGGCTTTCAGTTGCAACAGCCTTTCACCCTGGCCCTGCTGGGGGGCGAACTGCATTTTCGGCATCTGGCGGCACGTTGGGCAGGACCCCGGTCGGGTTTTAGCATGAGCGGCGACTTGCAGGGGGTCAGCATGGCCCAATTGACCAAGATCATGCATTGGCCGCCGTTTACCGGGACGGTATCGGCCACCATCCCGGAACTGCAGTATCACGCGGGAGATATCACCACCAGCGGCGCACTTTCCGCTCAGGTGTTCGGAGGCGAGGTGCGGGTGGGCGATCTGCATATTGAGAATTTCCTCGGTGTTTTGCCCCTGCTGCGGGCCAACGTCGAGATTGCCGGGTTGCGACTGAAGCCCTTGACTGACGCCTTCCACTTTGGCTACATCAGCGGGGTGCTCAATGGTGACGTAAAAAATCTCACCCTGCTGAACTGGTCGCCGGAGGCTTTTCAGGCGCAGTTTCATACCGTTCCGTTTCATGGCGTGTCTCAGAAAATCAGCTATGCGGCGGTCCAGAGTCTTACCAGGCTGGGCGGCGGTAACGGCATCAGCGGATTTTTTCAGGGCATGTTTCTACGGATGTTCAAGACCTTTGCATACGCGCATCTGGGGATGGGTGTGCATCTCAAGGATGGTGTTGCCGAATTGTCCGGAGTGGGGACAGAGGATTCGGGTTTTGTGATCCTTCAGGGGCAAGGGCTGCCCAGGGTGGATATAGTGGGGTACAATCGCCGGGTGGACTGGGACGAGTTGCTGGCGCGTCTGAAAACCGCCATGCATAGTGGTGCCCAAGTCGGTACAGGAGAGTGAGCAAATGACAAAGCAGGGTTGGCTGAAAACGCAGGGCTGGCGCAGTGTGCTGGCACTGGGATTGCTTATGGCGCTGTCCGCTTGTGTGACCGTCAACATTTACTTTCCGGCTGCGGCGGCCCAGAAACTGGCGGATCAGGTGGTCGGTGAGGTGTATAAGGCCGCTGCCAAGGGTGCCTTGCAGGCCCCGGTTGCTCCGGCAGTATCGGCACCAACGGCGCCTGCCCGATCCGCCGCCCCGGCTACGGATTCCCTGAGCATGGCATCCCCCTACCATGCGGCCAGCTACCTGCTGGCCATGGGCTTCTCGGCCATCAGCGGCACGGCGGAGGCTGCCGCGAACCTCGATGCTTCCAGTCCTGGGGTGCAATCGGCGCGGGCGCAGGTGGAGGCACTGGCGACGCAAATGCATCCTTACTTTGTCAGCGGCGCGGTGGGTTACACGGCCAATGGTCAGGTGACGATCCATGATGCGGCAGCCGTGTCACTGCCGCAGCGGGCTCCGCTCAATGGGCTGGTGGGCAGCTATAACCAGGCGCTCAGTAATCTCTATCAGCAGATCGCTGATGCCAATGGTCATCCCGAGTGGGCGGGGCAAATTCAGCAGACCTTTGCCCAGGCCTGGATCAACAAAGCACCCGCAGGATACTGGTACCAGTCGCCCAGTGGTCAGTGGCAGAAGAAATAGTCACCATTTTGCAGAATATTCTGGTTTTTGACATCGAGACAGTGCCCGACGTTGCCGGCGGGCGGCGGGTGCATGGCATTGCGTTGGGGGATGACGCGGGCGTGGCGGAATTGCTGCAGCACCAGCGTCGCATCGAAACCCAGGGCGCGACGGAGTTTCTGCGCCCTTATTTGCATCGGGTCGTTGCTATCTCTGCCCTCTGGTGGCAGGGCGAGCAGGTCAAGCTCAACAGTTTCGGCAAGGCGGACGATGACGAAGCCACTCTCGTCGCTGCCTTCTTTCAGTTTATCCAGCGCCATGCCCCGCAACTGGTTTCCTGGAATGGCGCGGCCTTTGACCTCCCGGTACTGCATTACCGGGCCCTGCTCCACGGTATCCCTGCGGCCCGCTACTGGGAGCAGGGACAGACCGATCAGAGTTATCGCTGGAATAATTACACCAGCCGTTACCACGAGCGCCATCTCGACCTCATGGATATCCTCTCTGCCTACCAGATGCGCAATGTCGCCCGCCTTCAGGACGTGGCGTTGTTGTTGGGGCTGCCTGGCAAGCTGGGGATGAGCGGCGCGGAGGTCTGGACCCATTATCAGGCCGGGGAGCTGGCGGGCATCCGTCACTACTGCGAAGTCGATGTGCTGAACACGGCCCTGGTCCATCTGCGTTTTGAGCTGACCCGCGGGCATCTCGACAAATCGGCTTATGATGCCTGCCAGACGCAATTGCGGTCTTACTTGCAAAGCCGGGACGAGGCCCACGTCCAGGAATTTCTCACCTTGTGGCCAGAGAATCTGCATGTCGCATCCCAAGCCCATTCATAACGCTCAGCCTGAGCAGGTATTTATCGAAAGTCTGGATGCCGAGGGACGCGGGATTGCCCGTGTGGAGGGCAAGGTGCTGTTTGTCGACGGGGCGCTGCCCGGCGAGCGGGTCTGGGCACGGCGTACTCAAGACCACAAGAGCTTTGATCGGGCCGAGTTGTTGCAAGTGGTCAAGGCATCCTCTCTGCGGGTGTCGCCGCCTTGTCCTCACTTTGGCGTCTGCGGGGGTTGCAGCCTGCAGCATCTGGAGCCAGCGGCGCAGGTGGCTATCAAGCAAAGACAACTGGAAGATAATCTCTGGCGCATCGGCAAGGTCCGCCCCGGACGCGTCCTGCCGCCCATTCATGGCCCGAGCCTGGGTTATCGCAGCAAGGCGCGACTCTCGGTGCGGACGCCAAAGACCCGGGGCGCACTGGTCGGTTTCCGCGAACGCAATAGCAGTTATGTCGTGGAGATGGGTCAATGTCTGACCCTTGACCCGCGCATCGGGCAACGCATTCTGCCCCTGCGGGCGCTGATCGGGCAGATGCAATCGCCCCAGGATTTTCCGCAGGTTGAAGTGGCCGCCACGCCGGATGCTGTCGCTCTGGTGTTTCGTCACATGCGGCCGCTGATGGAAAGCGATCTGCAGCACTTGCGTACTTTTGGTGTGCAACACGACCTGCAGATATGGTTGCAGCCGCGCGGGCCGGATACCCTGCATCCTTTATGGCCGGAGCAGCCGGAACCCCTTCATTATGACCTGCCGGATTATCAGTTGCGCCTGCGTTTTGATCCGCTGGTCTTCACTCAGGTCAATCAGGCGGTGAATCAGGTGATGGTGTGCCGCGCCATGGCGCTGCTGCAGCCGCAACCGGGAGAGCACATTCTGGACCTCTTCTGCGGGCTCGGGAATTTTACCCTGCCCATCGCCCGATTGGGAGCGCAGGTGCTTGGCATTGAAGGGGATGCCCGGCTGGTCGCGCTGGCCACCGAGAATGCCGCCGCCAATGGCCTGGCGGATAAAGCCCGATATGCCGTAGCCGATCTCACCCAGGCGCAGATGGAAGATTTTGCTCCGGCGGGCGCCATCGACAAAATGCTCATCGACCCGCCTCGCAGTGGCGCCATTGAAGTGCTGCGCAGCCTAACCCCCGGCGTCCGCCGCCTGGTGTATGTCTCCTGCAATCCGGCGACCCTGGCCCGTGATGCGGCGTATCTGGTACACGAACGCGGCTATCATCTGCAAGCGGCCGGTGTCGTCAACATGTTTCCCCATACCGCCCATGTCGAATCCATCGCCCTCTTTGAGCGCTGAAATGCCCCCGCGCTGGCTCTGGGTGGATGTCTCCACCCAGCGGTTGCGCGAGATGAACGACGCTGAGCCGCGCTCGGAGTATGTCATATCCACGGCTCGTAACGGACTCGGTGAACAGCGTGACAGCGGTTGCACTCCGCGCGGATGGCATGTAGTGCGCGCGCGCATCGGTGAAGACCTGCCCACGACGGCAATTCTGCGCGGTCGGCGCTGGACCGGTGCCTGTTACAGCGCGGAGTGGGCGGCGGGACAGCCGCGGCAAGACTGGATTCTCGGCCGTATTCTTTGGCTCTCCGGCAGCGAAAGCGGTTTTAATCGTGGCGGCTTTCAGGATACCTTCCGCCGTTATATCTACATCCACGGCACTGCTGATGTGGATCACCTCGGCCAGCCGGTATCGGCGGGCTGTGTGCGGATGGCGCCGGATGCGGTGTGCATGCTCTTTGCAGCATGTCCGGTAAACACCCCTGTTTTTATCGGCCTGCAGCCACCGCTGCGTTCCCCCGCCAGGAGGTACTGAATGGCCTGGATCCGCTTACCCCGTTTTCGTCGTGCCGTAAACGTTTTTAATCCCAAACTCTTCGAGAACCTTTCGCTCGCGGCTTTTCTGGCCTGGGTCGGTCTGGGGTCCGATGCACTGTCTTCCTCCGCCTATGGTCCTCCGGAAATCTACTATGCCCTGAAGGGACATGAATATCTGGCCGTTTTTCTGGCCATCGGCATCCCGCTCTCGGTGTTTATCATCTCGGCTGGTTACAAACAGGTCATTGCTCTCTTCCCCGACGGCGGCGGCGGTTATCACACCGCGTCTACCCTGTTAGGGCCGAAAGCGGGCCTGGTGAGCGGCGCCGCTTTGATTGTCGATTACATTTTAACGGCAGCGATCTCGGTGGCATCGGGTACCGAGGCGCTGCTGAGTACCATGCCTTCCTCCTGGTACAATGAGCGCATTTTCTTGGATGCCGCCGTGTTGCTGTTCCTGATCTTTATCAATTTGCGCGGTATGAAAGAATCCATCAAGATTTTGTTGCCGATCTTTATGGCTTTCGTCTTCACCCATATCATTCTTCTCGGCTGGGGACTGCTGAGTCACTTGGGAGACGTACCGACCATCGCCCATAACACAGTGGCCGCCGTTCAGCGTGACAGTATGCAGTACGGCTGGATCTTTATTGCGGCGCTGATATTGCGGGCGTTTAGCCTGGGTGGTGGTA
The DNA here is from genome assembly GCA_021818125.1 of Pseudomonadota bacterium. Classification (GTDB taxonomy): domain Bacteria; phylum Pseudomonadota; class Gammaproteobacteria; order Acidithiobacillales; family Acidithiobacillaceae; genus Acidithiobacillus. The sequence continues at coordinate 5,623 of JAKAFG010000110.1, forward strand.
CCTATACGGGTTTGGAAGCGGTAGCCAATGGCGTGCACATCATGCGCGAACCGCGTGTGCAGACAGGGCAGCGGACGATGACCCTGCTGGCGACGTCCCTGTCTCTGGTCGCGGGCAGTCTGATTTTTTTGTATCTGATGTACCATGTGCATGGCCAACAAGGGCAAACCCTGAATGCCGTGCTCTATGGCGCGATTACGCAGGGGTGGACGGTGGGGGGCATCCCCTTCGGTTCGACGGCGACACTGCTTACCCTGATTACCGAGGGCCTGCTCCTCTTCATTGCTGCCAACACGGGTATTATTACGGCACCTATCGTCATGGCGAATATGGCCGTCGATCGTTGGTTGCCAGAGCGTTTTTCTTACCTGTCGGATCATTTTGTGTCGCGTAACGGCGTGTTGCTCATTGGTTTTGCGGCTATTGCCATCCTTCTCGCGACGGGCGGACATGTCAGCATTCTGGTGGTGCTGTACAGCATCAATGTATTTATCACCTTTACCCTGACCATGGCGGGACTGAGTCGGCACTGGTTTGCCCAGCGATATCAGGAACCACTCTGGCGGGGTCGGCTTGCTGTCAGTGCCCTGGGTTTTATCGTCACGGCCTCTATTCTCGCCATCACCATTTTCGAGAAGTTCGATGCCGGCGGCTGGTTCACCCTGCTGGTCACCGCGATTGTGGTGGGTCTCGGATATTTGATCTATCGCCATTACAAAAGTATCAGTAAAATCACTGCTGAGTTGGACGAGACCATGCTGGATGTGGTGCCTGAGCATCTGGAGTCCGGCCCCAACCTGCCCCTGGATCCGCGCGGTGCCACGGCGGTATTTTTTGTCAGCCGTTTTGACGGCCTGGGGCTGCATACCTTGCTGACGGCGCACCGTATGGTCAGTGGCTTCGTCAAGAACTATGTGTTCCTGCTGGCGGGTATTGTGGGTCAGGGTGAGTTTAAGGGTATCAAGGCCCTGGAAGACCTGAAGGTGTATGTGGAGACCGAGGCCAACCAGTATATGGCCTTTTGCCGCAACGAAGGGATGGCGGCAACCTGGTTCGCCACCTACTCCACCGACCGTATCCTGGCGATGGAGGAATTGGCTAATGTCGCT
>JAKAFG010000111.1 GCA_021818125.1 Pseudomonadota bacterium
CCCAATCCAATCTCGCGGCCAACCGCAGCAGCACCGAAGCCACGGTCTGGCAGGATTTTCACAACTTCCAGGGCGCGATTGCAGCCTACCCCGGCGCACAGAGCGGCTTGGAAAATGCCGGGAAGGCGCTGGAGGTGGTACAGGCCCAGTATCGGGTCGGCCAGGCTACCATTCAGGATGTCCTCCTCGCCGAATCCACCCTGGCGCAGGCGCGCTACACCCTGATTCAGAATTTGGTTAACAGTTATGTCGCCCTGGCGCAACTCAGTCAGGCCGTCGGCATGCCTTTGGGAGAGAATGCACCGTGACCCGTTCCCCTGTTGTCCTCTGGCTGACGCTGGCAGCCCTCTCCCTGCTGTTGAGTGGTTGCCAGACCAAGGCCAAGCATGAAATGCCGCCCTTACAGGTCAGCCTCGTCAACGCCAGCACCCGCCCCATGACCCATTATGAAGGTTTTCTGGGCACGGTGACGCCCCTGCAAACGGCGACACTCGTGCCGCAGACTTCCGGATTATTGCAGAGCGTGCAGTTTACCGAGGGGAGCATGGTAGAGAAGGGACAAACCCTGTTCACCATCGACCCGGCACAGATGCAGGCATCGCTCGCCCAGGCACAGGCCAAACTGGTGGCGGATCAGGCCACAGCGCGCTACAACCGTAACATAGTAGAGCAGGACCGTCCGCTCGCGGAAAAGGATTTCATCACCCAGCAGAGTTTCGATCAGGCGGTCTCCCAGGCACAGGCGGCGACGGCGCAGGTGCAGGCCGATCAGGCCGCTTTAAGGCAGGCCCGCCTCAATCTCTCTTACACCCGCATGGTCGCCCCCATCAGCGGTCGCATCGGGCTGGCACAGGTCAAGGCAGGCAACCTGGTCATCGCCAACCAGACACAACTGGCTACCGTCAACCAGATCGCCCCCATTACCGTGAATTTCAGTATTCCCCAGGGCTTGTTGACCGCGGCGCGGCGGGCGCAACAGCAAGCAATCCCCCTGCCGATTAACGACGAGAAGGGGGGTACCGTACTCGCTCAGGGCAAGCTCACTTTCATTGATAACAGCGTCAGTGCGGGGACCGCTACCATCAGCCTGCAGGCTACCGTACCTAACACCAACCTTGGCCTCTGGCCGGGACAGTATGTGCAGGTGCAGATGCCGGTACAGCAGGTGGCGCAGGCGACAGTGCTGCCGGTGGGCGCGGTCCAGCAAGGTAGTAGCGGACCCTTTGTCTATGTGGTGCAAGATGGCAAAGCGGTGGATAAGCCGCTGCAAGTGCTCTGGGAATCGGGCACGGATGCAGTGGTACAGGGCGTAGACAAGCGTATTCGGGTGATTTTTCCGCTTCCCGCCCGCCTCTATCCGGGGGCGAAGGTGGAACTCACCGGTACCCACGCAGCCACCGCGTCGCATGAGGACCAGCAGAGGAAATCCGCATGAATTTCTCCGCCCTGTTCATTCGCCGCCCGGTGATGACGGTCGTCCTCATTCTCGGACTGGTGCTGTACGGCATTTTTGCCTTTATGAAACTGCCGGTGGCTCTGCTCCCCAGCGTCGATTTCCCAACGGTGATGGTTTTGGCGAGTCTGCCGGGAGCCAGCCCGCAGACCATGGCCAGCGCGGTAGCGACTCCGCTGGAAAAACAGTTCTCCACCATCCCCGGTCTCTCCTCCATGAGTTCGGTGAACAATCAGGGCTCGACACGGGTCATTCTGCAGTTTGATCTCAGCCAAAACATTAATGTCGCCACCCAGAATGTCGAAAACGCGGTCACACAGGCCTCCCACCTGCTGCCGCCGGGTATGCCCAGCCTGCCTTTCGTCAAGCAGCTCAACCCGTCGGCGGCACCCATCGAGTTCATTGCCCTCGCCGCACCCAATATGCCTATCTACCAGCTCAACCAGTACGCGGTAGATAAGGTGACACCCGCCATTTCCGGTATTCCCGGCGTGGCGCAGGTGCTGATCTTCGGCGAGCAGAATTACGCGGTCCGTATCCACGCCAACCCCTTTTCCATGCAAGCGCACGGAATATCGCTGCAGGCCCTTACTCAGGCCATTTCCAGTCACAACGTCAACCTGCCGCAGGGCACGGTGCTGGGTGCGGTGCGCAACTATGCCGTGAAGGTCCACGGCCAGCTTCATGATGCCCAATCTTTCGCCGGCATGCCCATCACTTTCGCCAATGGTGCCGTAGTGCCGCTGGCCGATATCGCCCAGGTCAGCAATGGTGTCGACAATGACCAGATTGCCAGTTGGATCGGTGGGCAGCGCGCCCTCATTCTCGCCGTAGTGCGCCAACCCAATGCCGACACAGTGGCCATCTCTGACGCTATCCGGAAGCGCTTGCCCCTGCTGAGCGCCAGCCTGCCCGGCGGCGCCCACATGACGGTGGTGTACGACAAGGCCGACTATATCCGTGCGGCGGTGGAAGAGGTCGAAGTCACCCTGTTACTGGCCTCATTCCTGGTGGCGGGGGTGCTTTGGCTCTTCTTGCGTCGCGGCAGCCCAACCCTGATCGGCGCGCTGGCAATTCCCGCCTCCATCCTCGGCACCTTCACCATTATTTACGAGCTCGGCTATACCCTCAACACGCTGACTTTGCTGGCGCTGACCCTGGCCGTGGGTTTTGTCGTGGATGATGCCGTGGTCATGCTGGAAAACATCGCCCGCCATGAGGAAAATGGCGAAGAGCCCTATCAGGCGGCGATCGTGGGCAGTCGCGAGATCGGCTTTACGGTGATCTCCATGACCCTGTCGCTGGCGGTGGTGTTCCTGCCCTTCCTGGTCATGGGGGGCATCATCGGTCGTTTATTTCGCGAGTTCGGGGTCACTATCGCAGTCGTTATTCTCCTTTCGGGGCTGGTCTCACTCACCCTGACCCCGATGCTCTGCGCCCGCTACCTGCGGGTGAAGCATCAGGAGCAGAGCCGCTTCGAGTCTGGTTTTGTGCGCCTGCGCGACTGGTACGGGCGTAGTCTGCGGGTGGCCCTCAGCCATCGCGGCTGGGTGTATGGCGGTGCCTTGCTGAGTCTGCTGGGCATGATCGGGCTTTTTATCCTGCTGCCCAAGGGATTCATCCCCACGGAAGACAGTGGCGTGATCATGGGCAATCTGGAATACCCTCAGGGTATTTCCTTTGCCCAACTAGAGGAAAGCCAGCAGACCATCGCCGCTGCCGTCGGCGACAACCAGGCGGTGCAGTCCGTCATGTCCAGCGCCGGACAGGGAGCAGGGGCCTTTAGCTCTGCCAACACCGGGCGTCTGATCATTCGCCTCAAGCCGCTGGGGGAGCGGGCATCAGGCACTCAGATCATCGCTGAACTGCGCCGTACCGTCAGCCATTTTTCTGGCGTGGAGGCGAGCTTCCAGATGCCGCCCGCCATCCAGATGGGGCCGATTTCGTCGCAATCTCATTACCAATACATTCTGCAGAGCGAAGATCAGGACAGCCTGAACGCGGCGGCACCCAAGCTGGTATCCGCCCTGCGCAATATCCCTGGATTTCAGGCCGTCAACAGCGATCTGCAACTGGCCAACCCGGAGATCGAGGTACACATCCTGCACCAGCGGGCGCAAGCACTGGGTGTCACCCCGGAGGGGATCGAACAGGCGCTGAACTTCGCGTTCGGTGGCACGCAGGTGGGTACGATCTACGCCTCCACCAACCAGTATGAAGTCATTCTCGATCTGGCACGACAATTTCAGGAGAATCTGGGTGCTCTTTCCGCCATCACGGTACCGGGCAGCGCGGGTCTGGTGCCCCTGGCCGCATTGGCCCATTTCGCTTACGGCGTGGGGCCACTGAGTATCAGTCACTACAACGGACTGCCCAGCGTGACCATTTCTTTCAATCTGGCGCCGGGGGTATCTTTGGGGGCGGCAACCCAGGCGGTGCAAAAGGCCGCGTCGGAGATGTTACCCGCCAATGTGCAGGGTGAGTTCGGTGGATCGGCGGCGGCCTTTGCTCAGTCCACGGGCAGCCTGCCGCTGCTGCTGCTGGCCACGGTAGCGCTGATCTACGCCATTCTCGCTATCCTCTATGAGGATTTCATCCACCCTCTGACCATCCTCACCGCCCTGCCGCTGGCGGGTTTCGGCGCCTTGCTGGCGCTGTGGATATTTCATCAGGAACTGGATCTGTTCAGCTTTGTCGGCATCATCATGCTGGTGGGGCTGGTCAAAAAGAACGGCATTATTATGGTGGATTTCGCTATTCACCGGCGCCGTGAAGGGGCCAGCGCCGTCGATGCCATGGTCGATGCCTGTGTCACCCGGTTTCGGCCTATTATGATGACCAACCTCGCCGCCGTGCTGGGCATTCTGCCTGTCGCCATTGGTATCGGGGCGGGTGCCGCGTCGCGGGTGCCGCTGGGTGTGGCGGTAGCGGGCGGCATTATCGTCTCGCAGTTCCTGACGCTCTATGTGACACCGGCATTCTATGTACTCTTTGAGGGATGGAAGGGGCGTTGGAGGGGCAAGGTACCTGTTTCAGAGCCTGCATCCTTGTGATATATAACGGGCGAAGACCAATTACCCGAGAGTCTCAGATCATGCCCGCAAAAATACTTTTCCTATTGCTCGCACTTACCCTGTCGGGCTGCGCTTCCCTGCCACCTTCTTCTTCAACCGCCACGGCGGGAGCCGCCGCGCGGAGTACCGCCTTGGCCAATCGCAATGCCGAAGCCGCACAGCAACATCTCGCCGCTGTCGCCGCCCAACGCGCCGAGGCTGGACAGCAATTCTGCCCCAACTGGCAGCAGGCGCTGGATCATGCGCGCAGCAACGCGATTGGTTGCGCGCGAATGCCCGCAAACGAACAGGCCACCTGCTGGCAAGCAGTTTCCCAATGGGCGCGGGAAGAAAGCCGTTATTTTCATGCCTTGGCTCCTCTTCTCCAGGGAGGTGCTTATGCGTCCCCAGCGGCCCAGGCGGCGCATTTTTTTGATCTGACTCAGGATTGGGCTATTACCTGTCAGAATGGCCAAAAGGCCTGCACCGCGGCGTCTGGGCATCAGCAAATGGACCATAGCAAAAACGCCGTCAATCAATTCTGCAGGCGTTAATCAAAAATATTAAATATTACAAAACCGCTTCTAAATAGTACTTGTTTTCATCTTTAGGGGAAGGGGATCATCATGCTCAAAGCGTTCGCCAAAGATTTCAAGATATTTTTGCAGCGCGGTAATGTCATCGATCTGGCCGTAGCCTTTGTTATTGGCACGGCATTTTCTGCCATTGTGACTTCATTGGTCAGCAACCTGATCATGCCGCCTATCGGTATGCTGCTCGACAAGGTCGACTTTTCCAATCTCTATATCGTGTTGAAGGAAGGTACCGTTCCCGGCCCCTACCTGACTCTGGAGGCCGCCAGGAAGGCGGGCGCCGTGACCGTGAACTACGGCCTCTTTATCACTTCACTGATCAGCTTTTTTATCATTGCGCTGGTTATTTTTTCTATTGTGCGGATCATCAACAAGCTCTACCCCAAACCCGCTGCCGCCGTGACCACCAAAACTTGCCCTTTCTGTGCCTCTGCCATTCCTTTGGCCGCGACACGCTGTCCCAACTGCACCTCGCAACTGGAATCCTGAAACGGGGGTGCCCGGCACGGGCACCCGCCTGGCATCTCGGCCCCATTTAGCTCCAAAAGGTTAGCATGCCGTCGCTTTGACGCCCCGCTTCGCGTATTCTCAAACAGCTCCCCTACATTCAGGACAGGCTTTTGATCTGGGAAAATCTGTTGTATCTCATTGTCGGCATGATGCTCGGGCTGGTTGTGGCCGGACTGGTAGCGCGCAGCATGATCCAGCGCCAGCAGGATATCAGCGCGGCCCTCCGGGAAGGAAAGCAAACCAGTGCCGAGCAGATGGGTAGCCTGCAGCGTGAAATAACTGCGCTGCGGCAACAGGCCCAGGAACAGCAGGAAATCCTTCGCCATGAAAGTGAAAACCGGGCCAGCGCGGAAGCGGAAAGCCGCCGTATCCCCATTCTTGAAAACGCCTTGGTGGCGGAACGCAACAATGCCGCCCGCCTGCAAACAGAGTTGGCCGCACTCCAGGGCCAATTGGCGGAACTCGGTGAACGGCTGGAGCAGGAACGCCTGCGCGGCAACGAAAAACTGGCCCTCCTGGAAGATGCCCGCCAACGCCTCGGCGATGCCTTCCAGTCCCTTTCCGCCGAAGCCTTGCGCCGTAACAATCAGTCCTTTCTAGAACTGGCACGAGAGAATCTGGAGCGTTTCCAGGAAAACGCAAAAACCGATTGGGAGGGCCGCCAGAAGGCCGTGGGACAACTGGTGGAACCTATCCGTGAGTCCCTGGAGAAAGTGGGCACCCGCATCGACGCCATGGAAAAGACCCGCGTCGATGCCTACAGCGCCCTCAACGAGCAGATCCGCGGCCTCGTCCAGGACCACTTGCCGCGTCTGCATCAGGAGACCGCGGCGCTGGTGAAGGCGCTGCGCCAGCCCGCCGCACGGGGTCGCTGGGGCGAAATGCAGCTCAAGCGCGTCGTCGAAATGGCCGGCATGCTGGCTTATTGCGACTTCACTGAGCAGGAGAGCGTTGCCACCGATAATGGCCAGCAGCGCCCCGATCTCGTGGTACGACTACCCGGCGGCAAGCGCATCGTCGTCGATGCCAAGGCGCCTCTGAATGCCTACCTGGAGGCCATGGAAACGGAAGATGAACAAAAGCGCGCTCATTTTCTGCAC
>JAKAFG010000112.1 GCA_021818125.1 Pseudomonadota bacterium
CCCAAGGTGTTCAGCGCTGTGGGGCTGGAGCATGGGGCAATGAGGGTGCGGAATGAACCCAGCAAAATCAGGCTATTCCGCCCAGTTCCTGCTGAACTCACGGGACAGCATGATACGTAAGATCTGAATTCTGTGGCGCGAGCCCACCGCGCTTCATAAAAGCGACATTATAATGCTATTATAATCGCCGGTGTCTTGTTGGCACTGTTCTTATGGAATACTTGGGCCGCTTTGATGACAAGAGGCACTGATGCTCCGGCGCCCGATCCACCTTTTATGAGTACCATTGATGAGGAGTATGGCTATGAACGAGAAGGACAAACTGATCACCCGCCGTGACGCGCTGAAAAACATCGCGGTGGTAGCTGGTGGAATTGCTGTTACCACGATGGTTGGGGCCGGTACGGCAAATGCCGGTACCGTCTCCAAGGCATCCAAGGCATCGGTTCAGTATCAGGACCACCCCAAGGGTAAGCAGCAGTGTTCGGTGTGCGCAAACTTTGTTGCACCGCATGGCTGTAAAGTGGTTGCCGGGAAAATTGCTCCAAACGGCTGGTGCGTGGCTTTTGCGCCCAAGTCTGCGTGACGTTATTAACTACGAATTTTAAAATAAGATGTTGGTGAAAGGCGGCGAGTGGCACAACTTGCCGCCTTAGATGCTGGCGTATGCCATAATGATCTTAACTATGAGTTTCCATATCGTTCCCTGGGAAAACCGATGATAAAAATAAAAATGGACGTAAACCAAGCAATCATGGGTGGTGCAATCTTCGCTGCTGTCGCGATGGCTGTTGGCACATTCGCCGCGATCTATTCGCTGTATAGGGTGGACGCCGCAGCATCTCAATTGTATGCCGTGCAGCAGGAAAGTGTATTAGCAGCAAAAATTATTTCGACATCAGCATTCACGCGCGAGGCGCTGGAGCAAATTGCCGATGCAGTCAGTAATTACAATGCGGGAATTAGTACTGCCGTCAACAATGGAACACAGGTAGCCTCGATTCTGGCGGACGAAAACAGCAATGACTTACATACGCAAGAACTTGATCGCATGGTTCTCTCTGAACCCGGCTCTCGCGCTGCACGCGCCTTGTTAATGTTGCTGGCGACAAAGAGATCGGCGCGCGCTGCAGCAGTGCAAGAAATCCATGCGATGCAAAATGGCGATTTCGATCAAATAGGAGATATTTATAAGCGTGCCGTGAAACCCGCCTATGGCAAATATAATCTTGCGGCAAAACAACTATTTTCTGCGTTTAACGAAGATGCAGCGGCTTTATCCAAGAAGACCCGTACCATATATCATGGCATGCTTTTGATTCTGGTTATTTCTGGAGTAGGCGCTATCGTGCTGGTGCTTCTAATCGCGACCATGGTAAACCGCACAATCCGTGTGCAGTTGCGCAACACCAGCCAGGTAGTAGGAAAGATAGCGGGAGGAGACCTTCGCTCCCGCGTCGATACCCATGACATGCGTGGCATGCTGGCCAACATCGGTTCGTCCGTCAACGAGATGGGCAACCGGCTCGCGACGTTGATCCACAATGTGCGCAGCGCCGCCGATGAGGTGGCCCAGAAAGGCACCGAGATCGACGCTCTATCACAAGATCTTAGCTCTGGAACCGTCAAGGCTAACGACCAGGCCGATTCCATATCCACCGCAGTAAAAGCCATGAGTGTCGCCGCTACGAATGTGGCTCATCGTGCGGAGGAAATCGCATCGACGGCACAACAGGCCAAGGTGGAAGCCGACAAGGGTGGGTGTGTCATTGGGCAGACCCTTGACGCGATGAAAGAGATTGTCGCGAGTATTGAAGGCGTAGCGCATACGGTCAGCCGTTTTGGCGAGTCCAGCGCACGCATCGGCGATATCGTTAGCACCATACAGGAAATTACTAATCAAACCAATATGTTGGCATTGAACGCCGCCATTGAAGCAGCGCGCGCAGGGGAAAGCGGGCGAGGGTTTGCGGTCGTCGCCGACGAAGTACGCGGGCTGGCCAACCGCAGCGTAGAGGCCGTGGTAGCTATCCGTGCCATTGTGGAAAACATCCAGCGAGATTCCGGCGACGCCATACAAGCCATGGAAGCGGGGAAAGAACGGGCTCGGCAAGGAGCCAAACAAGGAGACGAGGCTCGGCAGGCGCTTACCTTGATCACCGGGCAGATTGATTCCGTATCGGAAAGGGTGGTTTCCGTGGCAACCGCAGCCGATGAACAGAGTAAGGCGGTTCAGCAGGTGACCGAGAACATTCTCCATATCTCTACGGCACTGCGTGGCACCGCCGAGGCAAGTGAGGTGGCACGCCATCAAGCCGGATTATTGCAAAAATCTGCGCAACTGTTGAGAGAGAATCTGCGCACCTTTAAAGCAGATTAGGGCCACGTCCGATTCTATGGCATCATTCCTATCAAGGCTGAGATGGGTAAAGGAAAGCCATCATTCGATTTCAGCGGCGGCCCTGCACTTTGATGTCTCTTCAAAAGTTACCTTAATCAGCTTTACACCAGTTTCCTTAAGCTGCATAGGACCAACTGTATGAAGCAGATGATAGGCCATGTTTTCTGCTGTAGGATTAAATGGAACAATAACTGCGGACGGATCAATATTGCATAGAGGAGATGACAAAGGGTCTTCTTCCCATACAATGAACCTATGGTCCCAATGATTTTCCACCCAGTTGCAGAGACTATCCTTAATCACAGAAAAATCCACCACACGACCAACAGCGTCCAGCGTATCAGCGGTTACTGTAAAATGCACCCGACCGTTATGTCCATGCAAAGCCGCGCATTTCCCTTCGTGCTGATACACACGATGTCCATAACTGAAATCATGATATCGTTCTGCTATAATTTTTGTTCTCACCTTGACTTCCTTGTCTCACTGAATACGGGTTGCAGGAGAAGGCATCACAACATGCGTTGAAGTAGATGCACTTTTCGTGAATGGTTACGAAATGGAAATGATGCAATCCACCGGACAGACTTCCTGACACATGGGCGTAGCAAAAAAATTTTCACATTCCGTGCATCGATCCGGATCAATTTCATAATGTTTCAATCCGGGAAAAACCGCGTTATTGGGACAGTCCGGTTCGCAAATGGTGCAATTGATGCACTCGTCGGTAATGGATAAAGCCATGAGTAAGGTGTACTCCTTTGAAAAATTTTGTGAGCCACATTATAGTGGACCCCATATTTGAGACAATGGTTTAAGCTTGTTGTCTGGCAAGGAGAAGACGATGAGCGCAATGAAGCAGAGCACGAATATCTATCCCTACGTCACACCGGACCAGCTTAAACTCACCCTCTAGCTGCCTTGGCTGGTGGGTCCACCATATTCTGGAGCATGGCGCATGAATTTTCTACAGAGACTACGGCAAAGACTTTGGCTCGGTGCTAGGATAGAGATCGGCCAGTTTTTCTTTGTGGGACCTGGAGAATTAGCGGATTTTATCAATAGCCGCTCCCATTTCCCGCTTTTTTCCCGTTATCGCGCCCGGTTCATCCTTTCCCGTGTCCAGATGACGGCCGCCATATTCGCGGTGCTAACCCCTCTGTGGATGGTGGTCGACTTCGCCACCTTTCCGCTTAGGACCGCGGTCACTCTGGCGGGTGCGCGGATTCTTACCAGCGCGGCCTTCGGTTTGCTGGCTTTCCTTTGCCGCTGTTCACCGAGTGTGGGACATGCCAAGGTTGCCGTCGGGCTGCTGTTGACCATCCCCACCATTTTTTTCATATTCAGCCGGTTATTGCTCGCAGACGTGCATTTCGATGCGTTGGGGCGGGCCATGGTGGCTGGGTATGCCTTTTTGCCGTTCGTGTTGCTGACCGGACTGGCTCTGTTTCCATTTGTGGTAACGGAAACACTGTTGTTCAGTCTGCCCATGTTGTCGGCCTTCATGCTTTCTGAACTGTTGCATAGTCAGGGGATACTGCCCGGCATGAAGGATATAGCCGTATTCTGGTTGCTGCTGTTGATTACGATTGTGAGCAGCATGGCTTCCCTGAGCCAGCTTCAACTCATGAAAGGATTGTTTCAACAGTCCAGTCTGGACCCCCTGACGCACCTGTTGAACCGGCGTAGCGGCGAGCAATTCCTGCAATTGCAGATGGCTCAGGCGCAACGCCAGAAATTCCCCATCTCCATGGTTTTCCTTGACCTGGATGATTTTAAGCAGGTTAACGATGTTTTTGGGCACAAAGCGGGGGACGATATCCTGCTCTATGCCGCCGAACAACTGAAAGCGGCTTTGCGCGACAGCGATGCGGTGATCCGCTGGGGCGGCGAGGAGTTCGTGCTCGTCATGCCCTATGCCACTGCAGAACGGGCTTCTAAACGGATGGAGGCCATCATTCATAGTGGCATTATGCAGCGACCCGACGGCCAGCCCTTGACCTGGAGCGGTGGCATCGCCCAATGGCCACAGGATCGCGCAGACACCTGGCAGGAACTGGTGAAATTGGCTGATGATCGCATGTATCGCGCCAAAAAGGCGGGTAAAGCACAGATATGTTTGGAATAGTAGAGTGGATGCCCTCAAATATCCAGCACATGCGCTTCCGTAACCCGCAGCAGTGCGTCCAGATCATTATGGGAGAATATCTCGGTCCCCGGTCGGGCGGCCGTGCCGCTGCCGCAGGCAACGGCCAGACGCAGGGCTTCTGCCGGACTTTGGCCGTGGGCCAGCGCGGCGACGAGGCCGGCGACCATGGAGTCGCCCGAGCCGACCGTCGACTTCACCTGAATGGGGGGCGCCTTGGCGAAATAGCTGCCATCGGGCCCGACCAGCAGTGCGCCGTCGCCCCCCAGGGATACACAGACATACTGCACGCCTTCCCGCTGTATGGCGCGCGCCTCCTTCGCCACATCTTCCAGCGTGGGCAGCTCGCGCTGGCGCAGCAGGGACAGCTCATAGCGGTTGGGTTTGATCAGGAAGGGGTGATGGGGAAGGGCGTGTTGCAGGAGGGTACCATGGGCATCGACAATGGATTGTCCGCCGCCGGCGCGGACGCGATCGACCATATCTCCGTAGAAATGGTCATCCACGCCGGGGGGGACGGAGCCGGTGAGTACCGCAAAACCGTCTTTGCACAGGCCCAGAAAGGTTTCCCGGACTTCGGCGAGAATAAGTTCTGAAACCCGCGGCCCGATGCCGGTGATTTCAAATTGTGCGGCGGGGTCACCCTGCAAAATGGTGGCATTAACGCGGGTTTCGCCCTCCACATGCACGCAGTGCGGATCATCCAGTTGATGCTGCAGCAGTTTTTGCAGCAGTTCGCCAATGTTGCCGGCCACGACACAGCAACTGTGGGCGTAGACCAGCAGCTCCTTGAGGGCGCGGGCAACGTTGATGCCGTTACCGCCGGGGTCGTAGCGGGTGGATGTGGCATGACTTTTCTGGTCTGCAATCAGGTGCGGTACTTCATAGGCGATGTCTACGGCCGGGTTGAGGGTGAGGGTGGCGATGGGCGGGCGGCGGGCGTTGCTTTCGGTCATGACGGCATCTCCAGCCGGCGATAATGCACGAGGGCGGCGAGTGCTGCGGAAACCAGGCGGGCACGGGCGGGATCGGCGCGGGAGGTGAGAATAACCGGCACCCTGGCGCCCATCACGATCCCTGCCAGTGTCGCCCCGGCCAGATATTCCAGATCTTTGGCGAGGATATTGCCGGATACCAGATCGGGCACCAGCAGAATATCGGCATCTCCGGCCACGGCACTCTGTATCCCTTTGATCTCTGCCGACTCTTTGGAGATGGCGTTGTCGAAGGCGAGGGGTCCGTCCACCAGCGCGCCGGTAATCTGCCCGCGTTCCGCCATCTTCGACAGGCAGGCGGCATCTACGGTCGAGACGATAGCGGGGTTGACTACCTCCACTGCCGAGAGAATGGCGGCCTTGGGTTGTGCGACGTCCAGAATCCGCGCCAGATCAATGGCGTTTTGCAGGATGGCCGCCTTGGTGATCAGGTCAGGTGCAATATTGATGGCGGCATCGCTGATGAGCAGGAGTTTCGGGTACGTCTTGATATCCGCAACAAAGACATGAGAAAGACGACGATCCGTGCGCAGTTGGGCGAGAATGGGGTGGAGGAAGGCGTCGCTATGCAGGTGTCCCTTCATCAGCGCCTTGGCCTCTCCGGCAAGCACCAACTCGACGCCCTTTTCAGCGGCGGCTTCGGCACTGTCGACGTGGATGATGCGAAAGTTGGGACAGACGCCGGAATCGTGCCCCAGCTTGAGCAGCAAGCTGCGAATTTTGTTTTCATCGCCGATGAGGATGGGATCTACGATGCTTTGCAGTTTTGCCGCGCAGGCACCGCGCAGGACATGCTCCTCGGCGGCATCGACCACGGCCACGGGAATGTCGTCCAGGGGTGCGACGGCGGCCAACAGCGCATCAAAATGGGCATAGGGCATGTCTGATCTCCTTCTCTCGAAGCTTCATTGTGGCAAGGCCGGTCCGTGATGCTCTTCCAGCGTCAGGCCACGGCCTTGCACACGGAAACTGTAAGTAAGCACCAAACCCAGCAGGCTGACCGTGCCCATCAGCAGCAAGACCATGGTAACGCCCAGCGCAGACTGGATCACCGGCAGCAAAAAAACGCTGATGGTGGCGCCGATCTTGGCTGTAGCGGCAGCGAACCCGGCGCTGAAGGCACGGACCTGGGTGGGGTACATTTCTGTC
>JAKAFG010000113.1 GCA_021818125.1 Pseudomonadota bacterium
ATGAAACCAGAAAAGGCTATAATCATGTCCTGCTGGTAGCGTGCAAAAAAGAAGCCGTCGAAGATCGTGCTGCCGCTCTCGAAGAGGCGGGCCTCAAACCAAAAATTATTGACGTCAAGCCCTTTGCACTCTGGTTATTACATGAGCATCTCGCCAGCATGGCGCCGCAAGAACGCAACATCCCCGGCAGAGCGGTCATTCTGGTAGAAATAGGTAGCGTCACCACAAATATCAACGTGTTTCAGGAAGGACATCCGGTTTACTCCCGTGAGCATAATTTTGGCCTAGGTCGTCTGATTGAAGAAATACAGCGCCGCTATAGCCTCGACGCCAATGACGCACAACGCATGGAACGCTTCGGTGGTCTGCCTCCCGAATATGAGCGTGATGTACTCAATCCCTTCGCCCGGAGTATGGCCCAGGAACTGTTTCGCTCTATTGATTTCTTTCAGGCCAGCATGCCGGATGTTCCCGCAGGATCTGTGCATCTTTTTGGTATCGGCGCCAAAATTCCGCAACTTGCAGAACAATTACGTCAACTGGTGGGCTTTCCGGTTTACGTACCTGATCCTTTTGCAGGCATGGAAATGGCTCCCCAGATCAGCCGTCGCTTTATGGATGCAGACAGATCGTCTCTGGCTGTTGCCTGTGGGCTGGCGTTAAGGAGGATTTCGGCATGATCCGCATTAACCTGCTACCCTATCGGGAGGCCCAGCGCACGCAACGCAGTCGGCTTTTAGCGTTGGCCCTTGTCGGCATCCTGCTGCTTGCCGCTCTGTTCTATTATGGTATCTACAGTATTTTTAGTACGCGTGTTTCTGCTGAGCAGCAAAAAGTGCAGTATCTGCAGGGGGTCACCACCCAACTGGACAAAAAAATCGCGTCCATTGCCGATCTGCGTAAAAAACGTGATGAACTGCTTTCCCGTGAGGGCATCATTACCGACCTACAGGACCAGCGGGATATGGTGGTGCGTCTCTTCAACACCCTGGCCAGCGTCACCCCCAACGGCGTTTTTCTGACGCATCTCAAACAGGTAGGTAACGCCGTCACAGTCGATGGTTATGCCCAGGCGAACGATCAGGTCGCGGCATTCATGCGCAACATTGAAGCCTCAAAGATTTTTGAGAAGCCGGAACTGAACATCATCAGCAAGTCCAGGCTGGGTAATGAAGAGGTGGGACAATTTACGCTGCAGATGAGCATCCGCACGCCGACTGCCGCGAGTAAAAGTGGCGCACCGGCGCAGAACAAGGATACACGGCCATGACCTTTGATGAACTCCGTAACCTGCAAATTGATGACGTCATCCGCTGGCCGGTCAAAACCAAGCTCATCGTCATCGCCATCATTGTTCTGGTTCTTGGCGTCGTGGTTTGGTTTGAATTCATTTCACCCGAAAATGACAAATATGATCAACTACAAGCTCAGGAAGACAGCCTGAAGATCCAGGTGCGGCAAAAACAATTGCTGGCTGCCTCCCTGCCCGCCTACCAGGCCCAGATCAGGGAAATGAATCGGCGTTTTCAGAACTTTCTGCAGCAGTTGCCCAATCGCACCCAGATCCCTTCGTTGCTGGATGATGTGACATTGGCAGGACGCAGTCGCGGGCTGGATTTCGAACTGTTTCAGCCTACGGGAGAAGTGAACAAGAACTTCTATGCGGAGATCCCGGTCAAGCTCAAAGTGGTCGGTACCTACAATGACATCGGGCGCTTCGCCGCCGCGGTCGCTGCCATGCCTCGCATCGTCACCATCAACAATATCGACATTGCCCGGATGCCTGACGCGGGTGCAACCAGCGCGGCCAAGGCTCAGGCTGCCCAGAAACTGGTGATGCAGTGTACAGCAACCACTTATCGCTATCTGGATGGCGGTGGCAGTGTAGATCATCAAAGCAAGGAAGGGGGCAAGCCATGAAACGCTCTCTCAGTATCCTGATGATGCTTGCCGGCATGGCGCTACTGAGCGGTTGCTCAGACAACGACAATCTCCGCCATCTTCAGGCCTTCGTTGCTGACGGCCCGAAAAGCAACACACACATTACACCGCTGCCCAAGACCCCCGCTTACGCGCCGAAGGCTTATGAGAATCCGATCAACCGTGATCCCTTCACAAGCTTCTCGGAGCTTCTACTGCGCAAGGAGGCCGCTGCCGCCAGCAGCGGACCACGTCCGGCCAGTCATGGACCTGTCCAGCCGCTGGAGAAATATGCCCTTTCCAGCCTGAGCGTAACCGGCATTGTCCGGGATAATCAGGGCAAGCTCTGGGCCGTAGTCCTCGCGCCGGATAAAAAAATCTATCGTGCGACCATCGGCAGCTACATCGGCACCCATAACGGTCGCATCGTGCGCATTGATGACGGCATGACGAAACGGTCGGTCACCGTCGAACAATACATGCCCAACGCCTTCGGCGGATTCCAGAAAGAACAGACCGTTTTGCACATGCAAAACGGCAACTGAACATGACTTGCCTAACCCCAAAGAATACAGAGGATAGCGAAAAGATGAGCACAGCATCCAATACCGCCCGACACATCCGCCGTGTCGCTGCAAACCCTCAGCCCCACCCTTTGGTACTGAGGCCAGCGACCATTGCCATCATGGCGGCGACGCTCTGCCTGATCTCCGGCGCCGCCTGGGCCGAGAGCCTTATCAGCAGCGTTACGCCGGTACGGGATCAGCATGGTACGGCGTTCCTGATCCGCAGTGACAGCCGCCCTGCCTACGACGTAAACACCCTGAATGGCGGTTATCGGGTGCGCATTGACTTCAGTGACGCCCATTTTATGAGCTCCGTGGGTACCGTCGCCGGCAGCGGCGCTGTGCAGAATGTGCTCACCGAAAATGTTGGTCATCACGCCCGCCTTGATCTGCTGCTGAAGTCACCGCAGGCGATCATGATGGAGCCGGCGCCCGGCGGTTATCGACTTGCCTTGGTCGCCAATCAGAGCAAAGCGTCTGCGGCAAGTGTCCCGAGCGTGCCAGCCAGCAGCAGTGTGACAGAGACTCCCGTAACATCTGCGCCGCCCGTGGCTGCCCCGGCCATCACTTCAGGTACACAAATCAACGATCTGAGTTTTAAGCGTGGGAAGAACGGCGGCGGAGTCCTCAATCTTTCCATCTCCGGCCCGCAACCGCAGATGAACGTCACCCGCGAGAACGGCGCCCTCATCGTCGAGCTCAAAAATACGGTCATTCCCTCCAGCTACACCCACCGTTTCGGGGTCGGCCAGTTCGGTACCCCGGTTCAGTATGTGGACAGCTATCCTCTGGGACGTAGCACCCGATTGGTTTTTGCCATTCATGGTCCTTACGAATACTCGGCTTATCAGCTGGGGCAGCAAACAATGATTGATGTACATCCCAAAACTACTGAGACAGGCAGCAATCCCAACGCCGGTGCGCGCCTCAGCATGGACTTCCAGAACATCAGCGTGCGCGACGCCCTGCAGGTGATTGCCGACTTCACTCACCAAAACATCGTCGTTTCCAACAATGTGACCGGCAGTCTTTCCATCCGCCTCAAGAACGAGCCTTGGGAACAAGCTCTTCAGGTAATTCTGGAGTCTCAGGGACTGGCGGCAAAACATATCGGCAACATTCTCTGGGTGGCTCCGGCCAACCAGATTACCAGTCAGGAAGAGGCGCAACTGAAGGCCGCTGCCAGTAAGCGCAAGCTCGAACCGCTGGAGACGGAGCTGATCCAGATCAAATATGCAAAAGCCTCGCAGATTGCCTCGCTGCTGCAGGGTTTCGATCAAAACCAGCAACCTGGGGTTGCAGGAGCCGACAATGGCATGAGCATGAATCCCGCACAGAATGCCGCTCTGGCCAGTGCATTGGGCATTCCGAGCTCCAGCCTTATTGGCAACTCGCTGCTCGGTCCACGCGGCTCGGTAGCGGTAGTAACCCGCACCAACAGCCTGCTGGTTCGGGACACCCCGCAGGATATTACCAACATCAAAAACCTGATCGCCAAGATCGATCGTCCGGTCCCGCAGGTATTGATTGAAGCGCGCATTGTGCAGGTCACCACCAATGCAGCACAGTCCTTGGGCGTAAATTGGGGCGGGACCTATACCGGCGGTGGTGGTGGTGGCGTCGTCAACCTATCGGGTACCGGTGCTACGGGGGTCACACCGACACAGGGCGGCGCCTACCCGATGTCTGGAACTTCCACCACCAGCGGAACCGGCTTCACCACCCCGGCACTGGTAAACCTGACACCCTCCACCGCGGGCAGCGCCCTCGCGGGCACCAATCCGGCATCGCTGGGTTTTGCTCTGGGCACCGCCGCCGGCAATCGCATCCTGAATCTGCAATTACAGGCGCTGCAAGCGAATAACCGCGCCAAGATTATCTCCAGCCCCAAAGTCCTCACCCAGGACAACGAAAAAGCCGTCATCGAACAGGGTCAGGAAATCCCCTATCAGCAGTCCACCAGCAGCGGCGCAACGTCGGTATCCTTCAAAAAAGCGGTGCTCAGCCTGGACGTCACGCCGCACATCTCACCCAACGGCAAAATTACCCTGGATGTGGATGCGCGTAATGACCAGCCCAACTACGCCCAGGCCCTGCCTTCCGGCATTCCCATTGATACCCAGCAGGTCAAAACCAAACTGCTGGTCAACAATGGCCAGACGGTGGTCATCGGCGGCATTTATACCGACTCGACCACCCAGACGGAAACCGGCGTCCCCTTATTGAAGGACATCCCTCTGCTCGGCTGGCTCTTCAAGAGTCACCTGAAGAATGTGGCCAAGACCGAACTACTGGTCTTCCTGACCCCCAAGGTGATCGGCGGCGGCGCCCCAGATGGCCTCGGTGGGACTTCCGGCAATGCCAATCTCGGACAATGACCGGAAATATTATCCTCATCGGTCCTATGGGATCGGGTAAATCCACCATCGGGCGGCTCCTGGCCGCCCGATTGCATCTTCCTTATGTGGATAGTGACGCGCTTATCGTAAATCATACGGGCGTAGATATCCCCACCATCTTTGAAATTGAGGGGGAATCCGGCTTCCGCGAGCGGGAACGCAAAGTCATCGCCGACCTCTCCACCCGGAGTGAGGCAATCGTACTGGCCACCGGCGGCGGCGCCATACTCGACCCTGCCAATCGCTATCATTTGCGACGTATGGGCAGGGTCATTTATCTGGATGTCAGTGTCGGCGAGCAACTCAAACGCATCCGCCATGACCGCAACCGTCCCCTGCTGCAAAATACCGACCTCGATAGGCGCCTGAAAACACTCGCGGAGCAACGCAATACTCTCTATCAGGAGACCGCGCACTGGCGGATACTGGGAGATGGTCTGCGCTCGGATCAGGTCTTGCGCCGGATATTGCGACATCTCCAACAGCGCGCAGGGCAAACGCCCACGCGGGGATAGCCGGTCAAACAAGCTCAAAACGGCCGCGATGGCGGCGGCACACTTGCCTCAACGTAAAAGAACCACAACAATGGGGCATAAATCGGTCTATAAGAGTAAACATTATGCACAGTCTTCGCGTCGATCTGGGTCAGCGCAGTTACCCCATCCACATAAGCACCGGCATCCTCGCCGATCCGACTCTTTTCGCTCCCGCCCTGAGCAAAGGTCCGGTCGCGATTATCACGGACAGCAATGTCGCGCCCCTCTATCTGGAGACACTGCAAAAAACCCTGAAGAAACTCGAAAAAGACTTGCTGGTCATCATCCTGCCGGCCGGCGAGGAGAGCAAATCTCTCGCTAATGTCCAAGAAATCACCGGGCGCCTGCTGAGTGCAGGTTACGGCCGTGACTGCACCCTCTGTGCCCTCGGCGGCGGCGTCGTGGGAGACATCGCCGGCTTCGCCGCCGCAGTGTATCAGCGCGGAGTCGCCTACATTCAGGTGCCGACCACCCTGCTCGCCATGGTGGACTCCTCTGTCGGTGGCAAAACCGGGGTCAATCACCCCCTGGGTAAAAACATGATCGGCGCTTTCTACCAGCCACGTGCCGTGATCGCCGACACCGACACCCTGGACAGCCTGCCCGACCGGGAATTCCGTTCAGGACTGGCCGAGGTCATTAAATATGGCCTGATTAACGATCAAGGCTTTTTCTCCTGGCTCGAAGACCACATGGATGCTGTGCTCGCCCGTGAGGCCGACGCCCTGGCCAAAGTGATCCAATACTCCTGCAAAGACAAAGCCGACATCGTGGCACGCGACGAACTGGAGGGGGGGGTGCGTGCCATTCTCAACCTCGGTCACACCTTCGGTCATGCCATTGAGGCAGCGACCGGCTATGGCCAGTACCTGCATGGAGAAGCGGTGGCCATCGGCATGGTCATGGCAGCAGATCTTTCGCGCCGTCTCGATCTGATTCGGGAGAGTGAGCAGGATCGTATCTACGCCCTCATCAAAGCCGCTGGATTACCCACACTGGCCCCTACACTCCCCGTCGCCGATTATCTCGGCTTTATGCGCGTTGACAAAAAAGCGGAGGGGGGCCGGGTGCGTTTCATCCTGCTGCGCGGCATTGGGAGTGCGGTCATCACCGGAGATGTCCCCCCGGCCGCTGTCACTCAAACCCTTCAGGCCTTCATGGAGCATGGACATGCATGAGATCAATAAAGCAACCGCGGAGCTGCAAGAGGAAATGGCGCAACGCATCGCGCTGA
>JAKAFG010000114.1 GCA_021818125.1 Pseudomonadota bacterium
GTGCTTATGATTTTCTGCGTAAGACCCCGGATGCCGCCTGTAAATCGGCTCAGGACCGCTTACTGGAACACTATGACAGGAGTAGTCACCATGCGTGACACGCAGTTATAAATGCCGCCCAAACGGGATTGCACAGGGAACACTATGACAGGAGTAGTCACCATGCGTGACACGGTTTCGTCGTGATCCGGGTTCTGGTGCTCAACAGTAAGGGAGGTACCGGAAAGACGACAGTTGCCACCAACCTCGCCAGTTTGCTGGCACTGCGCGGCTCGGTACTTCTCGCTGACCTGGATCCACAGCACTCGTCCAGTACCTGGGCCGAGCGGCGGTCGGAGCACTTACCAAAGCTATCCGTCATTGCCGATGCTGACCGGGATTTCCGCGATTATCCGCCGAGTGATTTCATCGTCTTTGATGCCCCTGCTGGTCTGAAAAAAGGGCGCCTGGAAGACATGCTGGATAAGGTGGAGGCGCTGCTGGTACCCATCGGCCCCTCTTCTTTCGATATGGACGCCAGCCGTCTTTTCCTGGAAAAACTGGATGAGATTAAACGCTTTCGTAAGGGTAAAGTGCGCATGGGCGTTATTGCCAACCGCGTGAATACGCGTACCAAGGGCGGACAGCAACTGCAAACGTTTCTGGCAGATTTGCAGTTGCCGGTGGTGGCCACCCTGCGCGATAGCCAACTTTATGTGCGGGCGGCGCAACTGGGCGCGGGCATAGCGGATTTGCGGGCAGCAGAAACCCATGCGGAGTTACCGCAATGGGCGCGGATCCTGCGCTTTGTAACGGAGGGGGGACGTGGAACAAGAGCTTAAACTACAGATACTCACCCCCTCCCCTGCCGCCTGGGAAAAGATTTGCCAACATCCCCTGCTGGCGCTGGGCACAACACCCCCTTTGCCACTTCACGCTCTCTACTATGATAGCCGTGATGGTGTCTTGCAGCGCGCCAGACTGGCCTACCGTGTGCGTCGGGAAGGGAAAGAGTGGGTAGCCACTCTCAAGGCCGAAGGTCAATCCGCTGGCGGATTGCATCAGCGCCCCGAATGGAACGTCACCGTTTCCTCCTCCGAAGCTGATCTTCGGGTGTTTACCGATACGGATGCTGTAGCGTTACTGGCACCCTTTTTGGATTCGGTCTTGCAAGTCGTTCTCGAAACCCGTTTTGAACGGCTGGAAAGTCGGGTGGATCGCGCGGATGGCAGCCAGATACTGGTCGCACTGGATCGTGGAGAAATCATTGCCAACAGCTTGCGTGAACCGATTCTCGAAGTAGAGCTGGAACTGGTAACAGGAGAGGCTGCCGCGGTATTGGAGATGGGCGCGGAGTTGTGCCGTGATCTGCCACTGCTGCCCGATGGGGAGAGCAAGATGTTCCGGGGCTTGCGTCTCGCCGGACTGATACCGGCCGATGCCAGTGCGATACAGGACAAAACACCACCGCTACGCCACCACGAAAACGCCGGGAAGGCACTCAGCCGCCTGCTGATCCAGCAAATTCAGCAGGCACTCACCGCTGCCAGGCAGCATTGGGCCGGCAGCAGTCCGGATACCTTTCATCAGTTGCGCAAAACCGTCCGCAGCCTGCGCGCCCTGCTGCGTTTCTGCCGAGCCCTGGATCCTGACAAGCGTCTCGGCAGTGCCCGTCAGGAATTGGCGGACTGGTTTCATCAGCAAAATATACGACGTGACCATGAAGTACTCGCCACTTATTGGGAGGCATTGGCCACCGAGACAGGTACCGAGATAGCCCCCCTGCACAGTTGGCTAAGCGCCCAAGCCGAGACCACACCTGCACAGCTCGGCCAGTTTGCCGCCGCGATCCTGAAGCTTTGGGCACTGCTACTGCGCGCAGCGCTATACAGTGATCAGTCCTTACAAGACTATGTGGAAATGCATTTGCGACGCCAGGATCGCCGATTAATGGCTGCGGGAGATGCGGCCAAGACCGCCGCCAGTTTTCACGCCTTGCGCATTCGCATCAAGAACTGGCGCTATGTGATTCTGGCACTTGGCGATATGTGGCCCAGCAAAGACAGCAAAACACTACTCAAAATGCTTTCCGCCTTGCAGGAAATCTCTGGTGCTGTACATGACGCCGACATGGCAGGACAGCATCTGGCGGGGCTGGCTATCAGCCGCAAGCACGGACTCGCCTTTAGTGCGGGGATGCTGATGGGCTATCTCCATGCCCGTGAGAACCGACAACGCAAAAAATTCTCAAAGTATTGGGAGCGGCTGGAGAACGCTTCACGGCCGTGGGGCTGATTCCTTCAGTATTTAATCCAGCCCGTCGCGCTTGTGTTCGGTCACATGACCAATCAAGGCAATTCCGTGGGCCAGGCAACATTGCGGCTCGGGCACGTTGACGATCTATAGCTATCTTTTCAGTTTCCCTGGGGGATTATGGTGAATATATTTAATCTTTACCGGGATGGGAACGCTGTATGACTTCTGCCAGATCACGGGAAAGCCTGGGCTTGCTAGCCAGCATTTTCAAGGCTGCCCCCATCGCCTGCTGACGCGGGGCATCATAGCGCTGCCAGCGGCTGAGGGGTGTCGCCAGACGCGCCGCCGTCTGCGGGTTAAGGTCATCCAGACGGCGAATTTGCTCGGCATAGAAGGTATAACCGGAACCGTCCGCTGCATGAAAAACCGTGGGGTTGGCGGCAAAAGCACCGAGTACCGCACGCACCCGGTTGGGCACCCGCCAGTCGAAAGCAGGATGCACCAGCAGATGTTCTGTCTGACGCAAGGTTTGCGGACGTGGCGCGGCAGCTTGTACGGCAAACCACTTATCAATTACCAGCGGGTATTCGTGCCACTTTCGGTAAAAGTCGAGCAGGATATCCTCGGCATCATGGTGCGGGTGTTGCACCAGCAACTGGAACGCCGCCAACCGGTCGGTCATGTTGTCGGTCTGCGCATATTGCTGGCGGGCGTGCAGGGTCATCTCTTCGTGGCTGCCACTCTCACTGGCGATGAGGTAACTCAGGGCCAGATTGCGCAGACGTCGGCGGCCGATAGACAAGCCGTCGCGCTGATAGGCGGCGGCAAGATCGTGATACAGGCCCATCCATTCCTTTGCGAACCGCGTGCCGATGGCACGCATCAGCCCGTCACGGGCGCGGTGGATGGCCTCAACGGCGACTACCGGCATCTGTTCGCCGATGTAATCCTCACTGGGGAGAGCCAGCAGTTCGGCACGGAAGGCGGGGTCCACCTGACGGTCAGCCAACGTCGCTTCAATGGCGTTCAGTAAGGCGTCTGGTAATGGGGTGGTCGCCAAATCCGCCACGGCGGCGAGTAAGGCTTCTACGGCGAGGTCCTGAGTGCTCTCCCAGCGATTGAAGGGATCGTCATCGTGGCGCGCCAGAAAATTGCGGGCCTCGTCATCCAAGGGGCTTTCCAGACGCACCGGGGCGGAGAAACCGCGCAGAAGGGAGGGGATCACCGGATCAGGCAAGTTCGCAAAGACCCATGACTGCTCTGACTGATCCAGCAATAACACGGTTTCGGAGCCGCCCCCGACACTATCCAGAGGCACACGTTGCCCCAGCGTGTTGAGCAGCGCCATACGTACCGGGATCGGCACCGGCTCTTTAACGGGCTGGCCGGGCGTTGCCGGGGTTTTCTGATGCAGGGTGAGGGTATAGCGGTGCCGGGCGGGATCGTAGCTGCCAGTGGCCCGCAACTGCGGAGTGCCCGCCTGGCTATACCAGCGGCGAAAAGCAGAAAGATCGCGCTGGTTAGCATCTTCCATGGCGGCAACGAAGTCTTCGATAGTTACCGCATGGCCGTCGTGACGCTCGAAATAAAGATCCATGCCCTTCCGAAACTGCACCTTGCCAAGTAGGGTATGAATCATCCGCACCAGTTCGGCGCCTTTTTCATAGACCGTGGCAGTGTAGAAATTGTTGATCTCGGAATAGGCATCGGGCCGCACCGGATGGGCGAGCGGGCCAGCGTCTTCCGGGAACTGAGCGGCACGCAGGCGGCGCACATCGCCAATGCGCTGGACACCGCGGGAATTCTGGTCGGCGCTGAACTCCTGATCGCGAAACACGGTCAGGCCTTCCTTGAGACTCAACTGGAACCAGTCACGCAAAGTCACCCGGTTGCCCGTCCAGTTGTGGAAATATTCATGGGCAATGACCGACTCAATGCCCTGATAGTCGCTGTCCGTAGCGGTCTCCGGGCTGGCGAGCACATATTTAGCATTAAAAATGTTGAGGCCTTTGTTCTCCATCGCGCCCATATTGAAGCTATCGGTAGCGACAATCATGTAGCGGTCCAGATCGTATTCCCGGCCATAGACTTCTTCGTCCCAGCGCATGGCGCGCTTGAGGCTGTCCATGGCCTGGGCGCAGGCGCCGGTGTCGCGTTCGGCCACGTAGATTTCCAGGGTCACGTTCCGTCCGGAAGCGGTACGGTACTGATCGCGGACCACCGCCAGATCACCGGCCACCATGGCGAAGAGATAGGCAGGCTTGGGATAGGGATCTTCCCACCGGGCCCAGTGCCAGCCGCCCTCTTCATCACCCGTGGCCATACAGTTGCCATTGGCGAGTAGCACCGGGCAATTTTTTTGCGGGGCGTGCAGGGTGACCGTGAAGCGGGCGAGGCAGTCAGGACGATCCAGATAATAGGTGATGCGCCGAAAACCCTCCGCCTCACATTGGGTCAGGAACTGCCCGCCCGCATGGTAGAGTCCGGAAAGAGAGGTGTTAGCCGTAGGATGAATGCGCACCCGGCTCTCCAGAATGAAGGCTTCCGGAGGATTCAGCAGCAGTAAACCAGCATCGGTCTGTCGATACTCGCTTTCTGCCAGCACCTGGCCATCCCGTTGGAGGTTCAACAACTCCAGAGACTCACCGTCCAGATGCAACTCGGTAACCGGCGCCGGTGCGGTGCGTTGCAAATGGAGGCGGGCATATACCTCGGTATTTTCCGGGTCCAGACGTACATTGAGAGCAACTTCAGAGATCCGATAGCTAGGTGCTTTGTAGTCGCCGCGCTGAATCACTGCCGCGTTTGTCCCGGACATAGTCACTTCTGGCATGCTCCATTTTGCAGGTTACCGATGTGTGCGACAAAATCCTGAAGGCTTTCTTTGTCCAAACCATGTACCAGGGTGGGCTCACCTTTTTGATCACAGTAGATCAAAGTGGGGGTAGCCATTTCACCGCTCTCACTGAGCAGCTTGGTGTTATTTTCCACTGCGCTAATGGTGGCGGCGCCAGGATTTTGAGCCGGTTTAATACCCCCCTCTTCCGTCCCTTCATCAAAGCCCTTTTCGTTCTCCGCCATAGCGATAGCGGGGTTCTTGGCACCGAGAATGGCGGCGGCTTTGGGGCCGCTGCTCCTTTTGAGGAACGCTACCACCACATAACGCACCCTGAGCTTGCCGGCATCAATCAGCGGCTTGGCCTCTTCATAGAACTTGTGGCAGAAAATGCAGTTAGGGTCGACAAAAGCGGTTATCTCCGGCCCGCTGGTACCCAGCACAAAGCTATCAGCATGAGCAGCCTTCCCGGCCATGGTCGCCGCACTCGCCGACTTGGGAATCAGGCCGAGCTTCATCATCGCCGCGTGCGCTTCATCCTCACCTTGCGTATTCAGGACCGGGCCGGCAACCAAATATTTGCCATCCGCAGTGGCAAAGGCAATAGTCGGATGTCCTTCCAAAGTCACTTCGATCCCGGTTAATCCACCGGGGCCGGGGAACACCTTTTCGGCCTTGGCCTGCCCATGGGTCACGGATTCCAGCAGGCTTTCCGCAGCGCTGAGGCTGACTTCCGTTCCCATGTGGGGCACGACCGCAAAACGTTCCACGACGGCGCCGGTGAGACCTCCGATGATAAAAAGGCCTACGGCCAACACGATGGATTTTTTCTCCATGAGTGAATACTGTCCTTATGTTTTGGTGAGATGTAATGACGACATGCAGCGATTCTAAACCGGTGTCCGTGGTAAAAGCCAGATGACCCCATCAGTAAGGCCGCTCCGGGAAATTCGGTGAAACTTCAGCGACAGGAATAACGTCTGCTTCAAGACAAAGATATGTTGTGGCTATTGACCAACAATCTTGCAGGCAGTTAATATTCATGGCGGACTTTGTGGGTATATTTACCACGCACACGGAACTGGCCGGATGACGACCATTGTTTCCGAATACTCACTTCCCATCACCAAGGAGAACCCATGCGTTTACCAACCACCTTATCTGCCGCCATCCTGCTGGCCAGCAGCGCCATCGCTCCTGCCTACGGAGCACAGCATTTCACTGTGGGCAATATGCCTTCCTATTACCAAGGCACATTCGGTACCAACAGCAACATCAACATCTTCTACGATGCCACCTACCTCCAATTTCAGAATAATACGTTGCGCCTCAAACTGACGGTACCCTACATCTCGGTATCGGGCTTGCCGCAAGGGGCGCAACTCGCTGGCGGGGGCATCGCCATCCGTTCGGGCACGACCAACACCCACTCCGCTAGCGGCCTCGGTGACATCTGGTTTGCTGCACATTACACGGCTTATCACGGAGCCGGGCTACTACCTGCTGTGGTGCCTTATGTGAAAATCAAATTTGGCACGGCTTCCTCTTCGCAGGGACTAGGTTAGTGTT
>JAKAFG010000115.1 GCA_021818125.1 Pseudomonadota bacterium
TAATAGCGGGCGTCGGCCCCCGGAGAGACGATATTAAATTTGGTATCGAAGACGTCAATCCCGTTTTCCACCCGATACAGTCCGGGGAGGCTGTAATTCTGATGCCCTTCGTACTGGCCCACTTCGCGGTCGTTTCCGGCGATTTCCTGATAGGTGCTGGTGACGATAATATCGGCGGAGTTCATGGCGATGAGGTCCGCGGTATACTGGCAGGCGAAATGATGGCTGGCGTCGTGATCGCGCCAGTAGAGGTCGCTATAGAGGTATTTGCTCTTCTCCAGCGCGTGAGCAATGTTGCATTGGGTGACATTCAGCCGCGCACTGAGGATGGTGGCCACCAGATTACCATCGGAGTAATTGCCGATAATCAGGTCGGGACGACGACCAAATTCCGCCAGAGTTTCCCGTTCGAGGTCATCGGCATAGCGTTCCAGCCAGGGCCAGACATTGAAGCGGGAGATCCACTGCGGCAGTATTTCGCCATTGGGATAGCGGAAGGGCACGCGGAGAATCTGTACATTATCGGCGCCATGGACGGGTTCCAGACGCTGATCGCAGGCGGTGCCATCGGCATTGGGAATCAGGCGGGTGGCGATCAGAATTCGGGGTACGATGTCCAGCCCCTGGCGGGCCAGGCGTTGGCGCATTTCCTGTTCCAGTGCCCGCGCCTGATCGAGAATGTAGACGACCTGCCCGCCGGTATCCGGACGTCCGAGCACCTTGTCCTGCGCAAACCAGCCATGAATAGACACGATCAGTATTTTGGAGATCATGGGGATGCGGTCAATGAATGCCTGCAGACTTTCTGCCGAGGGGGCGTCCAGCAGGTCCATCAGCAGACGCATGGTCTCGCGCACCCGCCCGGCGGTGTCTCCCCAGCCTGGGGCGAAGCCGCGATGGGTCATCTCCACGGCAAACTCCGTCCACGGTTTGGTCTTGGGGAGCGTCGCCAGATATTGCACGGTCTGACGTAGTGCTTCAAAATCCGGCGGCTGATCGTGCACCATCAGCGATTGCCCGTTGAGCTTATGCACCGCCAAAAAGTCGAGAATGCTCTGGCGTCCCGCCTTGATGTCGCCGAACAGTCGCCCGGCCAGGCGGCGGTTCATATACATGAGCCCCTGTCCGATGGTGGCCTCATCGTGCAGGCGATAGGAGACCGCGCGGAAATCCTCAAAATCCACGGTGAGTACCGGCTCCTGATCATTCGCGGGGAGCACCTGCCTGTCCTTAAAGGCCAGATAGTCCCCCGCCGTCAGCGTCTCCAGATTGAGCTGTTCCCGATGCAGACGCAGATAAGTCCAACGGCCGGGGCCAGGACGCCAGGCCAGATAAATCCATGGTTCTGCGAGCACTGCCTCTTGCAGTCTGGAGAAAAACTCCTGCAACACCACCAGCTCTGCATCACTGCCGTAATCTGCGGCAAAGTCGCTGATGGCCTTTTGCAAATCGGTATAGAGCAGAAAGGGGCGTTGCAGATTGAACAGATGTCGCAACAGCCCGGAAACACAATGGGAATTCTGGCTGATACAGCGACGCAGGTCATCAGACATGAGCTTGTCCTGGGAAGCGGTAGTGCTGGATGCCTTCGAGAATGCCCCAGGCATGGTAAGCACTGGCGAAATAGATGTGATGTTTATCTCTTAGCCCGTGTAGTTCCGGGCTGTGGTTGCCGACAACAACGCCGCAAATTTCGCCCCCCATCATATCGGCGTCATTGCCGGAGTCTCCCGCAGTAAGCACCGCATGCAAGGGCAACCCCCAACGAAAGGCCAGGAAACGGATGGCGTGGCCCTTGGAAGCACGAATGGGCAATACATCCAGATAACGGCCATGGGAAAGCACCACATGGGCGGCGATCTGCTGCTCGTGCAGGCGCTGCTGCAGATCTTTCACCGTCGGTGGGCGTTTGGGGTCCACATAATAGCTTACTTTGAATGCGCTCTGGGTGAGTTTTTCCTGCAGGCGCAGGCCGGGCACCCTGGCCAGTGCCTGCAATACCCCTTCACGCCACCAGCGATAGTGCAGATGAGCGGCCCAGTCCTGATCCTCGCGCAGCTTACTGCCATAGACGATACGCGTACCCACATCAGTGATGCAGATGTCCGGGCGGGGGACCTGGTGTGCCGCCAGTATCTCCATGGTTTGTTTGAGATTCCGCCCGGTGGCTACGCCAAAGGCTACCCGGGGATGCTCCCTCAGCCATTCCATCAGCGTGGCGAGCCCCGCCGGGTCGCCAATCAAGGTATTGTCGATGTCGGATATGAGCAGATGATCCGCCGTCGGTAAGGCGCGGCGTACCCCCTGGCGGGCGGCGGATTCGCGCCGCAACTGTTTGCGCTGACGCCGGAGAATACGTTCCACTTCCGCCAGATAACGGCGCGCATGGGCCTCCCAACTATAGACCCGGCGCACCCCCAGCAAGCCTGCCCGACTGGCACGCTGCCAGCGTTGGCGATCAAACACTATTTGTCGAAGTGCCGCCTGTAGTTCCGCGATATCCAGGGGGTCTATCAGGATGCCATTGCGACAGTAGCGGATGATGTCCTGAGGGCCACCATGCCGGGTGGCGACGACCGGCAAACCCGAGGCCGCGGCCTCCAGCAGGGTCAGGCCAAAGGGTTCGGTGAGTGCCGGGTTGACGAAAACGCCCTTATAGATAGCCGCATAGCGGTAATATTCGGGAATATCTTCCGGTTCGTGGTGCTTGGGGAGGGCGACTCGCCCGTAAAGGTCGTAATCGTCGATGGTATGCAGTACGCTCTGAATCACCTCTTTCGCCCCGTGCGGGAGTTGCCCAAAGCGGTCACGCTGGCCCATGACCAGAACCAGATTGGCCTGCTCCCGCAAAAAAGGGTCGGTGGCATAGGCCTCAACCAGACGCTGAAAGTTTTTACGCTCATCGGGGCGGGCAATGGCCAGAATGGGGGGCTTGCGCGGTGCCTCCAAAAAGCGGCGTAAGCCGGGCAGCAGCGGTGAAGAACGCTGCCGCCCTGGTCGGGAAAACCGTCGCAAATCTACACCCGGCGGCAGGATCCTGAAATGTGTCCGCACGGCATTCTCGTACAGGCCATACTGCTCGTCCACTTCCTGACGGGTGCTGGCCAGGACCACGGACGCTTCACTGAGTACGGATTCTTCGGCGGCAATGCGTCGCGGGAAACGAAACTGCCGGTCGATACTTTCCGCCTTACGGCCAGCAGCGATCAGCCTTTCCCGCTTGTCCCGCCCCAGGGAATGGCCGGTGTGAATGAGCGGAATACCCAGCAGGCGGGAGAGGCGCACCCCTACGTAACCCGCATCGGCATAGTGGCTGTGGATGACATCGGGAATACAGTCTTCACCACGGATAAAATGCAGCGCACCGTCCACAAAGGTATCCAGGTAATCCCAGAGCCGCTCTTTTTGCAGATATTTATGCGCTGGACCGGCAGGCAGACGGATAATCTGCGCGCCGGATTCCAATAGTTCGCGCGGTGCTCCATAAATGGGATTCGTGCCGGGATCGTTAAAGCGACGCGTGAGAAGGTCGATCCGGGCGACGCGCGGATCCCGTGCCAGCGCCTGCATTTCGTCGAGTACATAGCCAATCTGGCCGCCGGTATCTGCATCGACCCCGAGCTCCGGAGTACCGCAAATGCGGCCGTGGATACTCAGCATCAGAATGTAAAGACCTTGGTGGTCTGCCAAATTAGTCCTCCTTAGCCCATCGCGCCATTATGGTCCGGTAAAACTCGGGTTGATCCGGTATGGCGCCAGATATCGCACAAATGGCCGCTGCCAATTCCCCTGCCCTCTGCAATCGCCGTGCAATGGCATCACCGCCAAACAGGCTCCAGAGCCAGCCTGCGGCGAAGGCGTCCCCAGCCCCGACGGTGTCCTGGATAACCGTGGAGGCTGCTTCCGCCTCGTAAAAATTGGTCCCGTCCCCATAAGCGGCACCCGCAGCGCCGCGGGTCAGCAAGACGGCTTGCACATGAAAATGCCGGGCTACCATCTGCGTCGCTTCCCGCAGGGTCGAGGCTGGGGGGAGTTCGTAAGTACGCATGATCTGCTCCAGTTCCTCCACATTACATTTTAGTATAGATGAACCCTGTATGACCTCGACCAGTAATTCCGGATTCCACCAGGGATCGCGCAGATTGATGTCTACAAAACGCCACCGGGTACGGGCGCGCAACTGGCGCCAAGTCGCCCGCGATGGCCCGTCTTCCCGCAAGGCGAGACTACCGTGATAGAGCCAGGGAATGGGGGCGATCACGCTGGAGGGCATACCAATGGCGTCGTAGGCCTGATGCGGCAGAATCTCGAAGCGGTGCCCCTGCCGGACGTCCGCCGTCACCCGTACCCGACCGGTGGGAAGCAACGCGTCCTCGGTCACTTCGTCTGTGGACATCCCCCAGTCCCGCATGTGCTGCAAAATGCGTTGCCCCGAGGCATCCCGCCCTACCCTGCTGACAAAGACGGACGCCACCCCCAGCGCATGGAGGTGTTGCGCAACATTGAAGGGAGCGCCACCAAGTCGTTGCACCTCTCCAAAATCATCGACCAGACATTCGCCGAAAATAACGCCGAGGGACACGTCTGCATTCATGGTGCAGCCTTCTCATCCAGGCTGGCTTTTTTTTCGACATCGGGCAAGCGCCGAATAATGCGTTGGAAAAAGAGATTATTGGGTATTACCACAATCTGGCCGTCATCCTGGCGCAACTCGGTAAACATGAGATTTTCTTCAATGACCTCACCGGTCAGTGATTCCGGGAATATCTCGATACGTTGCCCCAACTGTAATGGCTGCCAGAACCAGATAAAAAAGCGTGCCGTAATGTTGCTGACCATGGCCCATACGGCCAGCATACCGACGCCAATCACCGCCAGTAAGCTGACAAAAGTGGTCCAGACGGCAGTGACATCGACACCCCAGACCCGCAGTACGACAACCCAGACAATGAGCCAGAGAAACCAGGTGGTGATTCTCTGAAACATCACGCCATAGCCGCGTGACAAGGCCCGTCGTCGGCCGAGAAAGTCCATGAGACGCACAACTACATTGCCATACCAGCGTAATATCAGATAGCTACCCGCCACGATCAGCAGGGTATACATCGACCGGTGTAACAACCACTCAGGGTCCATCGTCAGCCCATGGAAAATCGTGCCCATACATCACTCCCCTCCGCTGTTGATTTTTACCATAACGTAGCGAACGCAGACGGGCAAATCCGCGCCTTACGGGCGTAAGGCAACCCAATTGTCAGGGAACCAACCGAGAAAAGGCTTATCAGATAATGGTATGCCTCGCACGATACCGTAAAGGGCGGCCCGATGGGCGACACAGGAGAGATCATGGCAGACACCAGGAATCCCGGCACCATCATGGGCGAGAAAGCGATCGCAGCCCGCATTCAACGGGCACGCGAACACCTCGATCGCTTTCGCGCCATCCTGAAAGAACCAGACCGCTGGGTATCCGTCTGGTTTTTGGCCTATGCCCTGCTGGGGGCGGTCTCCTCCGGGCTGCTGCCTATTCTCCTGCCTCTGATGATCGTCGCCCTCACTCATCATCTCAGTTGGGTTGCCTACGTCATGGGCGGATTCAACCTCGGACTGCTGACCTCTCCCTTGTGGGGAAACCTGGCCGACAGCAAACATCTGCATCGCCCCATTTTTTTCTGTGGCTTTCTGGTATTGTTAATGGCGCTGGCCGTCATGCCTTTTTTTCCGGGCATTCTCACCTGGAGCGCGCTCTCGCTGCTCGCCGGCGCGGGAAGCTCCGCCGTGGCGACCATGGCCAGCCTGTTCATCGTCGAGTTCGACCCCCAAAATGAATGGGAACCCCGGCTGGGCTGGCTGCAAACTTTTAACGGCGGCGGGCAGGTCGCCGGACTTTTATTGGCCGGCATTTTCGTCAGCAATTTCAAGCTCGGCCTGATCTGCTCAGCCTTGGCACTGATTCCCGCTATCTGGTTGGGTGCCAGAGGCTTGCCTGCCGGCGCCAAAAGTTATGACTGGACGGTGGAGATCGGTAGTCATATGCGGCGCGATCTGGACTGGCGTTTCCTCGCCAACTTCGGGCATCCGGAACTGCTGGGGGGTGGCCTGCTCCGGTTTTCGCATCACCTTTCTCTGCAAGGCCTGCGCCGGTTTGGCGATATGCTACATACGCGTTTTGGCCGCTTTCTATTTTCCTGGTTTGCGGTGGCCTTTGGCGTAGCGGCATTTTTCGCCTATTTCCCGGTAGCGATGCAAAAGGCCTATAATGTGGCCCCGGCACTGACCTCCAGCGTCTACGCCATGACCGCCGCCATAGCGTTGGTGCTGTACTCCGTGGGTGGGCAGCTATCCGGGCGTTTTGGCGCCGGAAGGGTATATCGCTGGTCTTTGATGCTCCGCTTTTTGGGATTTGGCCTGCTACTGCTGGTATTTTTCCTGCCCATACCCCGGGCGCTGATTGCCCTGGCAGGCTTCGTCCTGATTATTATCGCCTGGCCACTGCAGAGCATTTCCGGAACCAGTCTGACAGCGCGGCTCACGCCTTTCAGTCAGGGCGAGGCGATGGGACTTTTTAACGC
>JAKAFG010000116.1 GCA_021818125.1 Pseudomonadota bacterium
ACCGCACGGCCTATGCCAACGCCGCCTATAAAGCTGGGTATGATGGTTATCCGTTGCCAACAGCACTAAAAAGCTACGCCAATCCCAGCAAGACGGGCCGACCAAGTAATACTTATAATCCGACAGCATTATTCGGAAATAGCTATAATGGTACACAGTATCAGCGCTATGTCGATAATTTCGGTAATGCAGGCTTGATGCCATCGCTGACCTTCCTCTTGCCGGATAATACCGTCACACTCGGTGGATTGTATATGTTCAGTAAGGATCATTCGGCAGAGTACTGGTATGGTCAACCGGCGGTGCCGATGATCAATGGTTACAATGACGCATGGAGTGAGCATGATACCCGTAATTATGGGGATGTCTTCCTACAGGATCGTATCACTTTGTTCAATCATCGCCTGATCCTCACTCCGGGTGCCAAGTATTACCTGGTCGATACGACATGTAATGATATTGAAGGGTATTATTACAATTACGGGGGTAGTGTCAGTAACACCTTTAACTACTGGGAGCCATCTTTTGGGGTGAGCTTCCTCGCCACCAAAAATGCAGATTTGTACTTCCATTATGGCCGGGTATATAAGGTGCCTAATATCAGTGCTTATTATTCGGTTATAGGCTCTACACCAACGCCTGGGCCAATGTTGGTCAAACCGGAGTACGTGGATAGTATCGATACGGGCATCCGCTATAACTTCGGTGATATCAAAACATCACTGGCTTATTTCCGCCGGATGTTCAGCAATAAATTTGGTTATTTCTATGATAACCAGACGGGACAGACCTTCCAGTATAATGTCGGCAGTGCCCTGTATCAGGGGGTTACTGCCTCAGTGGACGCTAAATTACCCTACAATATGAATACGTTCATCAACTATAGTCTGACCGATGCTAAATATACGTCAAACTTTGATGCTGCCGATGGTGCATCCGTCAGTAGTGGGGAATATGTCGGCGATGTTCCCATGTACAACCTTAATTTCGGTCTGGGTTATCACTACGCCGGATTCAGTGCACGGGTTACCGACCATGTTGTCGGTTCCCAGTACATCAATACCAATAAGGGAGCGCCTGCAGGCGTTTCCCTGCATCCCTACAATATCACCAATCTTAATTTGGCTTATGCGTGGCGGCCAGGTGATATGGGTGTGAAAAAAGTTACTGTTGACTTGTATGTGGATAACATTTTCAACGCCAACTATATTCCGTATGAATATGAACAGTTGCGGAGTGCAAAATATGGCGGAAACTTCATTACCGCGCAGGCGAGTGCACCGGCTTTTGTCGGTGCCAGCGTGACGGCCAAGTTCTGAAGTCTGATTGGTATCCGCGGGTTAGCGGCGGGTTTCCAAAAGTCCTCTACCCGGTGGCCTTACGGTCACCGGATTTTTGCCATTTTGATCCCATCAGTAGCAAACCACCCCGCGTATTGTGCGAGGTCATCATGGCCAGTCTGTGCAGATCCGGAAAATCCTGCGTCTCTACAAGAAGCAGACGCTTGAGGTGGAAATCCGCGAGTTGCTCAGGGGATCAGGGACGCCCCGGCACTGACCATGTCCCCGGTCGCCGATGCGGTATCAGAGACGGCAGCACAGCCCGCCAGTGATCCGAAAATAACCAGGAGGCCTGCAGTGCGCATTATGAAACCGATGATATGGATTTTATGCATCATGGAAAATACTCTTTGGATAATGCGAATAACCGGCCTGAATAACCGGTGTTATTCATTGATGGCTCACGAAACGTGTTTTTAACTGTTTAACATGTTCAGGGATTTCCAACAAGCAGAAAATCTCCATAAGAACCGTTCGGATGCTGTGGCGGAGAGGATATCAGGCGGCACTACCCCGCGCATGCGCAAGATCGGGATAACCATCCTTTAACCACAGCTCCGGCAGTGCTTCCAGAATCTCCCGCACCAGTTCCGGTCCCCGAAAAATCAGCCCGCTATAGACCTGCAATAGACTGGCTCCCGCCCGGACCTTGGCATAGGCATCTGCCGCACTGAGGATACCACCGACGCCAATGATGGGTACCTGTCCCTGGGTCGCACGATAGAGTTGCGCGATGACGGCGTTGGATTGCTCCAGCAATGGTGCACCGCTCAAGCCTCCGCTTTCGGAGAGTCCGGGCTGGGAGGCCGGGCGTTCTATAGTGGTATTGGTGGCGATAAAACCATCCACCAGAGGTGCCGTGCCTAAGGCCAGACCTCCGATAGTGTCGAGGTCATCATTATCCAGATCTGGAGCGATCTTCAGGAGCAGAGGCAGAGGGGAGCGCTGCTGCTGCACGGCCAGACGTTGGTTGGCTGCAGCAACAGCACTGAGCAGTCCCCGTAAGGCTTCCTCCCCCTGCAGCAGTCGCAGCCCCGGCGTGTTGGGTGAGCTGACATTGATGCAGAGATAGTCGCCATAGTGAAAGAGCAACTCCAGCGCGGCGACATAGTCGTCCTGCGCCCGCTCCAGCGGGGTGTCCTTATTTTTGCCGAGATTGATGCCGATAGGCACCGGATGGCCAGGTAATGCCGCCAGTCTTCGGGCAACCGCCGCAGCCCCTTCACCGGGGAAACCCATGCGGTTGATGACCGCCTGTTGTGCCGGATAACGAAAGACCCGGGGGCGTGGATTACCCGGCTGCGGGCGCGGGGTCACGGTGCCGATTTCGATGAAGCCGAAGCCTAGGGCAGGGAGGGTGGCGGCGGCGCGGGCGTCTTTGTCATAGCCGGCAGCGAGACCGACGGGGTTGGGAAAATGCAGCCCCCAAAAGTCCTGCGCAAGACGCGGATCGGTGACGCTATAGTGCTTTGTCAGGTAGGCCATACTCTGTGGCATGCGCCCCAGTGCTTCCAGCGCAGCGATGCTCAGGGTGTGGGCGCGCTCCGGGTCCAGCGTAAAAAGCAGGGGGCGCAGCAGGCCGTAGCTCATGCCCAATCCCTGGGTGTGAGGAAGTCTTCCTTGAGGCGGGCTTCGGGGCTACCGGCTTCGCCCTGCCAGTCGTAGGCCCAGGCCGCCAGGGGTGGCAGGGACATGAGGATACTTTCGGTGCGCCCGCCGGACTGCAGGCCGAAGAGGGTGCCGCGGTCATGGACGAGGTTGAATTCCACATAGCGCCCCCGGCGCAGGAGTTGAAATTGCCGCTCGCGTTCGCCGTAGGGCAGGTCCCGGCGCCGGGCGACAATGGGCAGATAGCTGTCGAGGAAGCTGTTGGCCATATCCTCCCAGAAGGCCTGCAGAAGCTCGCCATCGCCATGGAGATCGTCGAAAAAGATGCCACCGACCCCGCGCATTTCCTGACGGTGCCTGATGGTGAAGTAGTCATCGCACCAGGCTTTGAAGCGCGGATAAAAGCCAGAGTCGTGGCGATCACAAGCGGTTTTGAGGGTGCCATGGAAATGCCGGGCGTCTTCCTCAAAGCCGTAGATGGGCGTCAGGTCGGCGCCACCGCCGAACCACCACACCGGTCCTGCCGAGAAAAAGCGATAGTTCATGTGAACGATGGGGACGTAGGGGTTGCGGGAATGTAATACCAACGAGACGCCAAGGGCGGTGAAGGTCTGTCCCGCCCGTTCGGAGCAGTGCGCGGTAGCCGAGGGGGGAAGCTGGTCGCCATGGACCTTGGAGAAGTTGACCCCGCCTTTTTCCAGCAAAGCGCCTTCGGCAATAACCCGGGTGCGGCCACCGCCGCCGCCGGGCCGTTCCCAAAGATCTTCGTGGAATTTCGCTGTGCCGTCTGCTGCCTCCAAGGCGTCGCAGACGCGATCCTGCAGGCCGCGGAGGAACGTTTCCATTTCGTCCAAGGATGGCTGTTGCATGTGTTCACTCCCGTAAGACACGGCCACTGCGGGCATCGACCATGCGGCTGGGGCGGCGTTGACCGCCCAGCCGGGCCGGTAGTACCCACAGGGAACGACCAAAATAGCGGTACAAGGTGCGCAGGTCACGGGCTGGTTGTTGCCCTGCCGGATTGGCGCTGGTGGAGACCATGGCGCCGCCAAAGATCCGCGACAACACGACGATGGCCGGATGGGTACTGATCCGCACCGCAATGCCCTCATGGCGTCCGCGTATCCAGAAGGGGACCTTCGGTGTGGCGGGAAGTACCAGTGTCGTTCCGGGCCAGAGTTGTGCCAGCAGAGCAAGGTCTATTCCTTGCGCAGACCAGTAGTGTCGGGTTTCTGCCGCCCGACCTGCTACCAGAAGAACGCCTTTATGTTGTGGCCGCCTTTTTAGTGCCAGAATCCGGCGCAGGGCGCGGCGCTGGCGCGGGTCACAGCCCAGCCCCCAGACCCCCTCCGTAGGATAGGCGATGACCCCACCGCGCCGTAAATGCGCAACCCCCCGGCGAATATCCTGACGGCGCGGATGGCGGGGCAGCATCAGCCGAAAACGCGATCAGGCGCGCCGCAGGCCGCGGTAGCCGATGTCCTGCCGATACTGCAGGCCGGGCCAGCGGATATCGGCGACGGCGGCATAAGCCCGCTGCTGCGCAATCGCCAGGCTTTCTCCCAGTGCCGTGACGCCGAGCACCCGACCACCAGCCGTGATGACGGTGTCGTCGTCTGCCGTAGTCCCGGCATGGAAGATTTTGACCGCATCCCCCTGCGTCTTGTTGAGACCGAGAATGGGGTCACCTACCTGCGGATGATCAGGATAACCCGCAGCCGCCAGCACGACGCAGAGGGCAGCGCGACTGTCCCAGTCGAGAGCCTTCGGCAGCGGATCGCCGCAGGCCGCGGTCAGCAAAAGCGTATAGAGGTCGGAACGCAAACGCATCATCAGCGGCTGCGTCTCGGGATCGCCCAGTCGGCAGTTAAACTCCAGCACCTTGGGTCCGGTGGAGCCGATCATCAGGCCGGCATAGAGAAAACCGCAGTAGGGCGTGCGATCCGTCATTAATCCCTGTGCCGCGGGGCGCATCACCTCGCGCAACACCCGCTCGCTCATGGCGGTGTCGAGGATGGGGGTGGGGGAATAGGCGCCCATGCCGCCGGTATTGGGACCCTGATCGCCGTCCCGCAGACGCTTGTGGTCCTGCGACCCCGCCAGCGGCAGGACTTGACCATCCACCACGATGGCGATGAAACTGGCTTCCTCCCCCGCAAGAAATTCTTCGATGATGATGGGACCCCATTGCAGAAACTGGCGCACGGCGGCTTCAGCATCTGTTTGCTCGAAAGCTACGACGACCCCCTTGCCAGCAGCCAGGCCATCGGCTTTGACCACTACCGGCAGCGGGTGGTCACGCAGGTAGCCGAGGGCCGCGTCAGTATCGGTAAAACGTCCGTAACGGGCGGTAGGAAGACCATGCCGCTCCATGAAGGCTTTGGCGTGGGCTTTGCTGCCCTCCAACATTGCTCCGGCGGTATTGGGACCGAAGACCGGAATGCCGGCCCGGCGCAGGGCATCACCCACGCCCGCTACCAATGGGGCTTCGGGGCCAATGACGACCAGCGCAATGCCCAACGCATGGGCGGCCGCGACCACCTGATCGGCATCCGTCGGCTTCAGGGCCA
This sequence comes from Pseudomonadota bacterium, assembly GCA_021818125.1. Taxonomy (GTDB): domain Bacteria; phylum Pseudomonadota; class Gammaproteobacteria; order Acidithiobacillales; family Acidithiobacillaceae; genus Acidithiobacillus. The sequence continues at coordinate 5,519 of JAKAFG010000116.1, forward strand.
GATTATGGACTTTGGCCTCCGCCGCCGTACCAGGATTGCCGGGCACGCAGTAGACCTCCGCCACCTCGGCCGACTGGGCCAGCTTCCAGGCGATGGCATGTTCGCGTCCGCCACCGCCGAGGACCATGACTTTCGCGCCCATCTGCGTTTTCTCCTCAACCATGCCGGAAATGGCGCACGCCGGTGAAGACCATGGCGACGCCGTGTTCATTGGCGCTGGCGATGACTTCTTCATCACGGATGGAGCCGCCGGGTTGGATAATCGCCTTTACGCCCGCAGCAGCCGCCGCATCGACCCCATCACGGAAAGGGAAAAAAGCGTCAGAAGCCAGCGCCGCACCGTGTAAATCGAAGCCCAGTTCCAGGGCTTTGGCCGCACCGCATTTGGCGGCATCCACCCGGCTCATCTGTCCCGCACCGATGCCGACGGTCTGGCCTTCGCGGCCATAGACAATGGCGTTGGAGCGCACGTATTTACCGACCCGCCAGACAAAGGCGAGGTCACGGGCTTCCTGTGCCGTCGGTGCGCGTTCTGAGACCACTTTCCAGTCCGCTTCCGCTTCCATGGCCTGGTCAAAGTCCTGCACCAACAGGCCGCCACGCACGCGTTTGTAATCCCAGCCTGCCCGCCGCCAAGCGCGGCCATCGTCAAAGGCAAGCACCCGCAGGTTTTTCTTTTTGGCCAGAATGGGCCGGGCGTCGGGCAAAATGGCAGGCGCCAGTACCATCTCGATGAACTGGCCGCTAATGAGTTCGGCAGTCTGGGCGTCCAGCGGTCGGTTACAGGCGATGATACTGCCAAAGGCGGATACCGGATCGCCGGCCCACGCGCGCTGATAGGCGCTGAGCAGATCCGGCCCCACGGCCACGCCGCAGGGATTGCCGTGCTTCACCACGCAACAGGCGGGTCCGGCAAATTCCATCACCAGCGCGACGGCGGCATCGCCGTCCCCGATATTGTTGTAAGACAGTTCCTTGCCCTGCAACTGATGGGCGTCCGCCAGTCCGCCGCCGCTGCCATCGC
>JAKAFG010000117.1 GCA_021818125.1 Pseudomonadota bacterium
CTTCCTTGGGTTGATCTCGTTCCTCCTGTTGTGCGGGGTGTGGGTATTTTCTATCCCGCGCGCGACAGCCGGTGTAGAGTTTGCTTTCTCCGTGGGGGACGGAGTCAATGCCTACTACCTGCCGGCTATGGCGGATTTTGTCTACTCTGATGATGGGCTCTATTACGAATGGTCGGCGGGTGGCTGGCTGTACAGCGGCGATTACTACGGCCCCTGGCTGCCGCTGCCCATGACCATGGTCGTGCCGTCACCACTCTTGTACGGTCCGCCGCCTCCGGTATCCGCCTTTCGGCCCTATTTCATCTGGTGGAGGGCGCGGGTGGCGCCGTGGTATCGCGTCTATCATCCTGGCTGGTGGCTGCGACATCATGTGGATTTGGCGCGTTACCGGATCTGGCGCGCGCGGGTGGTTCCCGTGTACAGGAATCGGCCTTTTTACCGATGGCGTATGCATCCGGTTATCCGTCCCGTCGGCGGCCGCATCCGTATCGCTTACCGGGCGCGTCGTCGTCCGGTCCGCCGGATTATCGTCGCGCATCCCCATCCGTTGCGGCGGCGGGTGATCGCACGGCGCGAGCGATGAGGAGATGTCCCATCCAGGGATCTGAATTCCTTGAGTACGGCCGGATTTCACCCAAAAGGATGAAGTGTCTGGGGACATCTTTAGTGGAGCAAAGCGTGCTTATCGGGTTGTCGCCTAAAACGGCATGCCGCATACAATGAACAGTGCTCATGAAAGCAGTGATACACCATATATAAGTATCTATGGGAGCTAACCCGATAAGCACGGAGCAAAGTAACGGTGAAGCGGGGGCGGTCTCCCTTGTCCAGCCCGATTGCGGCGTGCAGGGTGATGATCTCCCCTGAGGATAGCCCTTGGCGCGGAGGGAGGGCGAGAACGGCTTCGGCCAACAGTCTCCCTGCCAAGGTCCCCGGAGAAATTCCTTCGGTCTGGGCGTGGCGGGTGAAGCTTTTCATGGCGTTCTCCGGTATCCATACCTCAATTGCGCATTCCGGCGATCGTGGGCAGTGATTCCGCCATCGTGGGCACCCGATTCGTCAACCTGCCCGGCAATCTGTTCAGAACCCGCCTGAACGACGGCCAGGATGGCGGAGCGGTGATTGACGTGGGTCATGAAATCGTCCTGGAGAAAACGGGCTACGGGCTGGACCAGGCGGCGATGGATGCCTTGCGGGGGTTTACGGGAATCACGGAATGGGGCCTGGTCGGCAGCCGGACCGGTGCCTGCATCATGGCCTGTGGGTTCTCCCTGTGGGACGCGGGGATCCCCTTTCATGTGATCCGGCACCTGTGCGCGGAAGAAAAAGGCCCGATGTGCGAAGTGGTGGATACCGTGCTGCAGCGACAGTTTGGAGTATGACATGCTGATACCATCTTGATGAACTTCACGACGTAAACAGACTCAAACACACGCACTCAGAAATACGGCACAAAAAGGGGATATGCCATGGTTGAAACGGAAATCAGCCTGCTGCAAGCATTACAGCATCGGATCAGTGATCGCATTCTTGCCTTGGCACAGCATGCGTTGGATCTCGGCATGAAATATGCCGTCCTGGACATTCATCGCCAGGATGGGCTGATTTGCGTCATCACCACCAGTTACCCCATGGCTAAAGGGATCGCCCAAACGGCTGTTCATCACCCTTTGCAAGTAGTCAGCCTGACGAGCATCGTCGCTGTGGGCATCACCCGTCGGGAAGGGCACATCTAGCAAGGGGCGCACCCTGCAAGGGTTGCGCCCGGCAAGATCGAATCCTGACCATTCACGCACAGGAATAAAACATGCTCATTGTTATTGAAGGCGTTGTGCTGCCGGATCGTCGTAAAGTGCGGCCATCGGACTGGGCGGAAATGCTGATTGAGGGAGCAGGCCTGGCACACTTTGGTCCGAACCATAAAATTCACTATGAGGATGACGTGGAACCGGCAACCATCGATGGCTATGCGTCCATTATTTTCGACGAAGCCCTGGAACAGTCACAGCCGGAAGCTTACGCGGAGTTGCTGCACTTTGCCACCAAGAACAACCTGAATATTTTCATGAAAGAAGGGACCATTCAGCATCAGGACGGGTGCGCGTCCCGCGAAGGACGCGCACCCTGCGATCCGCATCTGCCTGCGAAAGAGAAATGCCGGGCATGAAGATGGTCCAGGCATGGACGCCGTGGAAAGACCAGATACTGGCAGAGAATCGGAAAAATGAATGATGGTTGCTGAAATTCCTAAAAACAGGCTGGTCCAGGCCGTGGCGGCAGGCGGGATGGATCTGGGCGAAGATTCCTCCTACAAGACCCCGGAAGATTGGATAGGTAAAGGCGGGCTGACCAAGCAGCTGGTGGAGCGGGCACTACAGACCGAGACGGTCGAGCACCTGGGATATGCTAAATCAAGAAGGAGTTTTCAAGATGAATAATCGCTTGTTCGTTGTTTCTGTTATTGGTATTTTGCTTGGCACACCGTTGGCGGTCGCGTCCACAACCATTCCCTCCACTTCAGCGGTAACTTCCGCTAAAACGGCAATCGCAACCCATGCTCAAATCGTCAAGCAGAAACGGATTGCCCATATCCAGGCTCGCATTATGCGGCTGAAACGTCTGGATACGATTTTGACGTCCAAGAGCGAAACGCTGCGACTGGCCAAGGCGGCACGTGTAAAATCGCAGATTAGGAAACTCCAGGCACATCTCACCAAGCTGCAGGGCAAATAGAGTCATCGTCCCGTGTCGCCAGGGTCATGCACGGAAGACTTTTCTGTAGGGCGGTGCGCGCCATCATTGGCACTGCTTGTGGTGTAAGGGCGATTTCATGGAGCAACCTGGATATTAGCCCTCCCGGCCAATCATCCCGAGGGTTGCCCGGCGAGGTCTGTACTCCCAATCAGCCACCACCGCCTTGCTCAGCGCGATATACCTGCACCCCAGACAATGGAGGCGACCCACGCTTTGGCAACACGCGCAGGCCATAGCAACAGAGCATGAAACCCCGGTTAAAGCCTTGGCTTTGTCGCGAAAGAATTCGCTCCCCAATGATGAAGGAGACAGCATGGCTGTGTACCCGCTAAAAATTATGAAATTCTTGGGTAGTCCCCGGATCGGCATCACACCAGATGACGTGATGCATTTTGCCGTTCATTCTGGGCAGGAACGCAGAGGCCGGATCTCCGACATGACCTGTCCGGCAAACAAGACTCCCTCGTCGCTAACAGGCAGGTCGGCGAACTTCAGGGCTGCTGCCGTCCAAGTATTGCAAGTATGGAAAGCATCGTAGGTGCCTGTAGAGGCAAAGAAACGGCTTCCCGGAAATGGGCCGGGGGCCAGACTGACCGGATCCTCGCTTGGCCCCATTCGCAGGTAGTCTCCAAGATAGGCGTCGAGCCTCCAGACGGCGGTGCGGGACACGCATATCCAGCGCAGATGAGCATCAGGCGGAAGCGCATTTTTCGGGTGCTTTGATAGGCCTTCGACGAAAACAACGCTCGAAGAGGGAAACAAGGCGTCGATCGCCATTCCCGGTCCCGGATGGGTTGCTATGTAAAAGTTCCGGTTGCCCCATCCGTATGCGAGATACTTCGCTTCCGGGAACCAATGGCGCAAGTGGTCCAAGGACGGACCGAGAGCTCCGACAGGCAGGACCAGACCGGTGTGCCAGCCTTCGTCCAGCACCCCGATGGTTACTTCCGTGCTGTTTGTAAGAAAGTGCGGCGGCGGCGGCAAGACCGGCTTAGTAGCGACCGAAGGCGGCAGGCCGGGCGCGCAGCTGGCCAGCATAGCGGTTGCCAAGGTCGCGATGGCAACCCGCGCCGCCAACAACAGCCTGGGCAATGTGCCTGGGCCGTGTATGCCCCTGCATCGCTGGGGCACAGGCTCCCTCGGGGCGACGCTGTGCTGCCGCGACAGATGGGGAGAACGTACGCCCAGCAATAGCACCAAGCGTTCGAGCGTTCTGTGGTGGATGACATAACGTCCGTACATGGTGCACCTCTCTGAAATGGTGTACTCCATACTCCATAACACCGCAGTATACCGGGTAATCATGTCACGCAGCTGAAGTTATATTCACTGAGATCACTAACACGAACAAGCCAAAAGGACTGGATTATGGCGATGGCTGAGTGCTGCCGACCCGCCCGCAGCCGTAGGTGTAGCGGCTTGCAATCGAAAACGGCGTGCTCGCAATCAACGGGCATTTTCGGCTCACATTAACTGCGACTGACGGGTCCTCGTGCTCACATTATTTGCGCCTATGGTCGCAATCATCCGCCTGTGCTCGCAATCGAAAATGGTGTGCTCACATTAATTGCAACTGACGGCACCCCTGTCCGCTTGAGGTATACTTCAATCGGATGCAGCAATGAGAAAATGAAGCGTGGCAGGGCTTCCAGCCGTCCTACCGTGCTATATTTTCCGTTTTCTCTATCGACCCCATGCAGCGCATCACCGATGAGACGTTCCGGATGGCGACCGCGATCAACCCGTATTCAATGACCGTGCCCCTTCTTCCCAGTGCAGATGTTTGACGATGCGCCACTGAACCCGGCACGAACGCCCCAGACTTTTGCCCAGAACGCCGCCCGCTGCTTTGCTTCCCCGGCACTGGTGATCTGCCGGTCCACCGCCCGGCTCAATCTCCGTATGGCATACATCCGCCTTTCGTCGCTGTTACGGCGCATCACAGCCCCTTTCCATTGCCCGCGGTACTCGTTCACCTGTCGTCAGGTAGGGATCTATTCTTTGCGTGTTAACCAGTTTGGACGTGGCTACCTCATCGGCCAAACCCTTGTGGCGGCGCGTAGGCTGCTGCCGTTGCCGATCATACTCCCACACTGTTGTCCAAAACGGATCAACGGCTTGTTTGACCGATGATCGGTATCGCGGTGTAAGAATGGGCACCCTATCGCCTTATCCTGCAGTTCATGGAATGGAATTGACGAACCACAAAATAACTGCACCAACCAGAACAGAAACCGTGACGGCGCCAGCAGCGCCAACCATTGCAAGGGTGAGCATTCTTGCCACTTCAACTCCGAATGTCATGTCAACCTCCATCCATCGCTGATTGCCTGTAAAATCACCTTTCTCACAGACCCGTTCAGTGCCGATGGCACCAAACGAACGCCCCAGGCTGCGGGGCGGCCGATCTGTAGATTGAATAATAGTATACAGGCATAGATTTGTCTTGTTTATTGCGCTAAGCTATTCAGCGGAGGACGGTTCAGGCCGCATGGGGACTACTATCCCTCGGCCCTACCGAGCCTGGATCGTTTTCCGATCGTGATAGCCCGCTCCACGTTGCCAGGAGGGCGTTCATGCGCTCACCTGGTTTTTTACAGGCGATGGATGCGGAAACGAAAAAGGGGGTGTGTGATGATGGCGAACATAGACAGGGGTTTTGTGGAGTCGTTGAACAGGCGCACGGGGTTGAACCTGACTTGGGAGGAGTTCAAGGCGATTTATCAGGAGCGGAAGGCCGAGCGTGACGCTGACCCGGCCATTCAAAGCCGGAAGGCGCGGCATCGTGTCGAGATGGAGGATATGGATGCCTTTTTCAGGTGATGCGCAGCATAAAACATGCCAATAAAAAGCAGGTGATGCAGTTGCACCCGCCGATCTCCGTGAGTAGCATCATCGCCATGCACGAGACCCACCACAAAGACAAAGAACGTATCCTGCGCTGCCTCCGCAACGGTCCCAGGACCTGCAAGGAAGTCGCAGACGCCCTCAAGCTATCCTGCCTGCGCACCAATCACCTTATAGTGGACCTGGCAAAACAGGGGCTGGTCCACGCACACCACTGCACCATCAATGCATCGGGGTCACCCATCAATGTTTGGGCGTTACCATCCTCGGAAACACCCCCATTACTCGCAGGGACCGCATGAGGTGGACCATTTCCAAGGCTTCACCGAAAAAAGCACCCTGCACAAACCATCAAAAGAACCTCAGAAAACCACCGAAGAACTGGTCCCGATTGTCGTTGCTGCCTTAGCAGGAGCCATGGATTCACGGGAACTCGCCACCGCTACGGGATTTCCGCCTGCAGCGGTTGGCAACGCTTTAAGATTGGCGAGCAATTACGGGTTGGTCAGCAAGGTGCCGCCTTTCGACAAGCGCGTGATGACCTGGGAACGCACCAAAGGAAAGGCGTACACGACCGCGCTAAACGCCTGGGAAACACGTCGTAAAAAGCCTCCCAAGTCATCGCAACAGCCTGAGAATCCAACCAATACCCTTTCATCATCCCGCATCAATGAGGCGTTTTGGAGCCGCTGGCTGCGCAATGACCCGTCTACCCGACCAAAACTCGATGACTGACCATCACGCACCCCCATTTGTTGTGCGGACTCGCCTGTTGTGGGGGCGGCGTCTGTCAACCGCGAAAAGGCATCGAGAAATGGCCCAGAATCGGTTTTTGATGGCCTAAGTGTAACGGCTTGCAATCGAAAACGGTGTGCTCAGATTAACTGCAACTGACGGCACCCCTGTCCGCTTGAGGTATGCCTCAACCTGACGGCGGCGAA
>JAKAFG010000118.1 GCA_021818125.1 Pseudomonadota bacterium
TGATGCAGTTTGAATATGACGAGCATGTCATCAATTTGCTGGACACACCGGGCCATCAGGACTTCTCCGAAGATACTTACCGGGTACTGACTGCGGTGGATTCGGCGCTGATGGTGATTGACGGCGGCAATGGCGTTGAGGCGCAGACCATCAAGCTGCTGGAGGTTTGTCGCCTGCGCGATACCCCCATCATCACTTTCATGAATAAGTTCGACCGCGAAAGCCGCGATCCGACGGAGTTGCTGGATGAGGTGGAGTCGGTGCTGGGTATCCGGTGCGCGCCCGTCACTTGGCCTATTGGGATGGGTAAGCGTTTTCGCGGCGTGTATCACCTGCTGCGCGATGAGGTGTTGGTCTTCGCCGCCGGTGAGGAAACCCGGGAGCAAACGGTGGAGCGGATTGCCGGGATCAATAACCCGGAGCTGGATCGGCGCTTTCCGGATGAAATGACTGAATTGCGGGAACAGGTAGAATTGCTGCATGGTGCCTCCCATCCTTTTTCTCTGGAGGATTTTCTGGAGGGACAGCAGACGCCAGTGTTTTTCGGCTCGGCCATCAATAACTTCGGGGTGCGGGAATTGCTGGGTGCCCTTATCGACTGGGCGCCTTCGCCCCGCCCCCGTCCCACCACGGGGCGGACGGTGCGGCCTGAAGAAGAGGCTTTCAGCGGTTTTGTGTTCAAGATTCAGGCCAATATGGATCCCCAGCATCGCGATCGGGTGGCCTTCCTCCGGGTCTGCTCCGGGCACTTTCAGCGGGGCATGAAGATCAAACATTTGCGCCTGGGTCGGGATATTCAGGTGCACAATCCGATTATCTTCCTTGCCCAGGAGCGGGAGTTGGTGGAGGAAGCCTTCGCCGGCGACATCATCGGCCTGCATAATCATGGCAGTATTCAGATTGGCGATAGTTTCAGTCAGGGTGAGGCCTTGCAGTTCACCGGGATTCCCTACTTTGCGCCGGAGCTGTTCCGCCGGGTGCGTCTGCGTAACCCTCTCAAGGCCAAGCAACTGCAAAAGGGGCTGCAACAACTGGCGGAGGAGGGCGCTACCCAGGTCTTCAAACCACTGCAAGGCGGGGATATGATCCTGGGTGCGGTGGGCGTACTGCAATTTGATGTGGTAGCGGAACGGCTGAAAACCGAATATGCCGTCGACGCGATTTTTGATCCGGCGGCGGTGCAGGCGGCGCGCTGGATTCAGTGTGATGATCCCAAAATACTCGCCGAATTTACCCGCAAGCATGAAGAACAGCTCGCCGAAGACGCGGGGAATCGCCTCGCCTATCTGGCGCCTTCCCGCGTTAATCTGGACCTTACTATGGAGCGCTGGCCGCAGGTCGTATTCCATGCCACCCGGGAGCATGCGGGATCATAATGCCTTTGATGAGCCGGAGGAGAAGAAGTGCTTCTACGTGCGACACTCTCGTTGATCGCTGGCCTGTTGCCTCTTGCAGCCATGGCACAAGATCTGGAATCCCTGCGTAATCAGGCCGAACAGAACCCAGCCGCGCTGGCGCGTTTGCGGCAGGCAGCATCAGCGCCGGATGCCAAGGCCGTCTTCTACCTCGGTACCCTCTACTCCCCACTGATTACCCGTCAGGAAAGCACCGTCGTCAAAGGCTGGCCGGAGACCCTGCACTGGTACCGTCAGGCGGCTCGCCTCGGATGCGCCCGAGCGGATTTTGACCTGGGTCTGCTTTATGAAGAGGGCTTGGGCGTCGCCAAAAATCCGCAACGTGCGGCGGTGTATTTCTCCCGGATGGCAGATATAGCCCGTATAGAGACGGCATTGCCACCATCGTCGAGTTCTGCGGTTGGGCGGTATGCGGGTACCCATAAGGACTAGGGTAAGGGTCGATAATAGATTATTGGGCCAGGATCTGCGCCAAGCGCCGATACTGGATGGCTTCCGCCAGATGCCGGGTACTGATCGGATCACTCCCTTCCAGATCCGCGATACTGCGGGCGACGCGCAGCACCCGATGGTAGCCCCGCGCAGAGAGATGCAGGGTCTCGGTGGCGCGGCTGAGCAGGCGAGTGCCCACCGCATCCAGGGCGCAAAACTGATCCAGCAGTTCGCCCTGAAGTTGTGCGTTGCGCACCTGCTGGCGTTGCCACTGGCGATCAACGGCCTGAGCTATGCGTCCGCGCCAGTAGGCAGAACTTTCGCCCGGTGCCGCCTCTTGTAAGTCGCTCACCGGCAGGGTGGGCACTTCCATCTGGATGTCGATGCGGTCCAGCAGCGGGCCGGAGAGCCGGCTGCGGTATTGGCTGACCTGCGCCGGGGTACAGCGGCACATCTGCTGCGGATCACCGAGATGGCCGCAGGGACAGGGATTCATCGCCGCGACCAACTGAAAACGGGCCGGGAAAGTGGCCCGCCGCGCCGCCCTGGCGATATGGATTTCTCCGGATTCCAGCGGCTCCCGCAGCACTTCCAATACCGCACGGGGGAACTCGGGCATTTCGTCCAGGAAAAGAATACCGTGGTGCGCCAAGCTGATTTCGCCGGGACGCGGGTGCGAACCCCCGCCCACCAATGCCGCTGAAGAAGCGCTATGGTGGGGGCTACGGAACGGACGTCTACCCCAATGGCGAATATCGAAGCCGTCCCCTTGCAGGCTGTGGATGGCGGCTACTTCCAGCGCCTCGGTGCGGCGCAGAGGGGGCAGTAGGCCGGGCAGTCGCGCCGCCAGCATGCTTTTGCCGGTGCCCGGCGGGCCGGACAGGAGCAGGTGATGGCCGCCTACCGCCGCGACAATCAGCGCCCGCTTGGTTGATTCCTGACCGCGTACGTCACGCAGATCGGGGTAGGGAATGGCGAATTCCTGGGCCTCCGCATCGGAGATGACCTCGGGCAGGCGATCCGTGCCGCGCAGGTGGGCGACGGCTTCTGCCAGATTCGCGCAGGCAAAGACGGGGGTGCTTTGGGCGAAAGCGGCTTCCTGGGCATTGCCTTGCGGCACCAGAATGGCACGATGGGCTTGCCCCGCTGCCAGTGTGCTGGAGAGCGTGCCCGTCACCGGACGCAGGCTGCCGTCCAGCGCCAGTTCGCCAATCATCTCCAGTTTTTCCAGTGCGGCCGCAGGAAGTTGCCCGCTGGCGGCGAGAATGCCGATGGCCATGGGCAGATCAAAGCGGCCACCTTCTTTGGGTAGGTCGGCGGGGGCCAGATTGACGACCATACGCCGCGCCGGGAACTCAAAGCCACTGTTCTGAATGGCCGAGCGCACCCGGTCACGGGCTTCCTTGACCGCCGTTTCGGCGAGGCCGACGACGGCAAAGGTAGGCAGTCCGGGACCCAGATCGCATTCCACGGTGACATCCGCCGCCTGCACCCCGGTAAGGGCACGGCTATGGACTATCGCCAGCGGCAAAGCTCAGTCCTTGCTGGCGTCTTCGTCTACAGTAGTCTTGGGTGCCAGGGCATCGACGCGATCTTCCAGCACGGCAACCCGCGCGGCGAGGCGGGAGAGCAGTTCCTGCTGCACATCAAATTCATCGCGAGTGACCAGATCCAGACGATCCAGCGTATTGGAGAGCATGGCGCGCGCCTGCTTGTCCACATCCTCCTTGACCGTCCCTAAACGGGCGATGGTGTCGCCAATGGCGGCGGCGATATCGTCAGCAATACGGTGTTGCATCTACAGTCTCCTTAAAGGCCCATGGCCTGACGGATGAGAAAACGTTTGACCGGAGCGATCGCCCCCGTCCCCAGCATCCCCAAGTCGCGCAGTCGGGCGAGACCACGACTGCGGTTGGAGAAAAGATGACTGAGGGCGCCGCAAGCCAATACGGTGACGAGATTATCAGGCCGCCGCGCACTTTGATAGCGACGCAGCACGGCGGCTTCGCCCCAGTCCTCATGATGTTGGCGGGCTGCGGTAATGACCTCCATCAGTTGTTCAGCATCACGAAATCCCAGATTCACCCCCAGGCCCGCTAGCGGGTGGACGCCGTGGGCGGTATCCCCCAGCAACACGCTGCGTTCCCCGAGGTAACGGCTGCTGTGCAGGCCCGAGAGCGGATAACTGCTGCGTCGTCCGATGTGTTGGAAATGTCCCAGTTGTGGCCCGAACGCCTGATGCAGTTCGCGGAGAAACTGGGCATCATCCATGTTCATCAGATGACGCGCACGGGCATGTTTTGCGCTCCAGACAATGGAGGCGCGGGCCCTGCCGTCCGCGTCGTCGCTGAAGGGCAATACCGCCAACGGGCCGGTGGGGAGGAAGCGCTGATAGGCGATGTGGCGATGGGGTTTTTCAATCCAGACCGTGGCGGTAATAGCATCCTGCCCATAATCTTCCCGGAAAACCGGTGCCTGAATGAGCGTTTTGCGCAAAGGCGACTGTCGGCCCTCCGCAATGGCCAGCAGGGTGCTGCGGAACTCCATCCCCGAGGCATCGGTGACGTACATGGCTTTGCTGTCGGCAAAGGCGCTAGTGATTTCCCGTCCGTAATGAATGTGTAGCCCGGCGCCTTCCAGTGTAGCGTGCAGGGCTTGTTCCATGCGTCGATTCTCGACAATGTGCCCGAGCCGGTCTTCTCCACCTTCTTCGGCATCCAGATGAATACTACCCGAGCCTTCCCCATCCCAGACCCGCATGCGTTCCACGGCACTGCCCAGCAGAGCGAGATCAATGCCCAGGTTGGCCAGAAAACGCCCGGACCCGGTGGCGATTAAACTGGCGCGATCAAGGGGATCCGCCGCCGCGCATGCCGCGTTGCTGCGTTTTTCAAACACAGCAACGCGCAACCCCGCCTGTTGGGCTGCCAGGGCGAGGCTGGCACCGACCATGCCGGCGCCGGAAATGATGAGATCGTAGTTGGCACTATCCGACATAGGTTCCGCCCATAGCCAAATCCGGGATGGCGCTTTGCGCCGGGAGATGAATGCCAGCCAGCCGCGCCGCGAGTTCCCGCTTCCCCAGCGGTATCTGATCCAGTAGCGCCAGAGCCGCGGCCCGTGCCAGGCGTAGCGGCAGGCGCGGGCTGCTGAACAGGCGGTTCATCGTCTCGGTAAAGGCGATGGTCTCCAGCCGGTCACGGCGACGGATGCGGGCATAGTCGCTGAGTAGCGATTTACTCCCCGGATCATCACCGCGCTGTGCCGCTTCCCGCAGCAGGGCGCCCAGAGTCAGCACATCCCGCAATCCCAGGTTATAACCTTGTCCGGCCAAAGGATGCAGTGTCTGTGCGGCATTACCTACCAAGGCCAAACGCTGACTGGGCTCGGCCCAGAGCCGCTGGAAAAACAGGGGATAGGCACTGCGCGGGCCAGTCATGACGAGTGGCGGCAGTTGCGGCGGCCTCTGACGGTTCAGGGCCTCCACAAACTCTGCATCAGAAAGGTCCAGTACACGGCTGGCATCGCCGGGGCGCAGGCTCCAGACAATGGAAAATTGGTTGTTGCCGATAGGCAGGAAGGCCAGCGGTCCGCTCTCCAGAAAATGCTCGAAGGCGATGCCGGGCAGGGGCTGCCGCGGGGTCACTGTGGCGATGATAGCATGGCGGTTATGATCCCAGCCCATGCGTCGCAGACTTGCCAGCCGTGCCAGTTCGCCATGGCCGCCATCGGCAATCACCGTCAGCGCCGTCTCGACTCGCAAATCAGGCCAGTCCAGTTGCACCCGGTCCGGAAACCATTGCAGGGCCTGTAATGGCCCCGGTGATTCCTGCTGAAGGGTGTGACAAGGCGCCAGCGGCACGGCCAGGGCGTCATTCAGGGTCTCCAGACCAGCGACTTCCCCTAGTCTTTGCTCCGGCGCGTTTAGCAGGCTGTGTTCCAGGCGCACCTGCCCGCTGATGCCTTGCTGGGTAATCTGCACGGTCTGGATAGCGGCGGCATCCGCCAGAGGCATGGCTACTCCCAGACGGCTGAGCAGGCGCCGACTACCCAAGGCCAGCGCGATAGTGCGGTCTGTCAACCGCGGCCGTGCCTGCGCCAGGGGATAGGTATCCAGCATCAACACCCGCAGCGGGCTGCCCGCCAGCGCGAGAACCAGACTGCGCGCCACTGGACCATTACCCAAAATGGCCAGATCTGCCGTCATCGTACGCATAATTTCTCCAGCGCGGTCTCCATATCCGGCCATTTAAGACCAAGATGCCCTTTGCAGCAAGTGCTGAACGTGTTACTCCGGCACGGAATGCACGTTTACCCCGGATTTTTGTTACCGTAAAATCAGCGGGTATCTCCTCTTAACTGCCGGCGCTGAAAATGTCGCGGAGTTGCCTGTGCATGGCCTGATAGACAGTCATTGTCACCTGGATGATGCCGCTTTCGACGATGATCGTGATGCGGTTCTGCGCCGCGCAGAAACGGCGGGTGTCTGCAAAATCATCGTCCCGGCCTATACCCCGAAGTATTGGGACAGGCTCAAGGAAGGCTGTCGTCATCACCCTGGACTTTATCCGGCCTATGGTGTGCATCCCCTCTATCTGGATGATCGGGATGAACAATGGGAAGCGACCTTGGCTACCCTCCTGACCCAGGCGGTCGCTCTGGGAGAAAT
>JAKAFG010000119.1:0-3224 GCA_021818125.1 Pseudomonadota bacterium
GGCGGGGTGGTAGGTGACAATCAGGGGAATGCCTTGGTAGTGCTGGGTCGTACCGCGCAGTTGGCTGAGCGGCGTATCCACCTGAAGCAAGCCCTGCGCAGCAAAGCGCCCCAGCGCAACAATCACGCGGGTTTGCAAGAGGGCGATCTGGCGCTGCAGGTAAGGCATGCACGCCTGCACCTCCGGACCCAGCGGATCGCGGTTGTTAGGGGGGCGGCATTTGAGGATATTGGCAATATAGACGTCTTTCTCGCGGCTTAGGCCCATGGCGCGGAGCATGTTGTCGAGGAGTTGACCGGCGCGACCCACAAAGGCTTCGCCGCGGCGGTCTTCTTCCGCACCCGGCGCCTCGCCGACAAACAGCCAGGACCCGCGCGGGTTACCCGCACCGAATACGGCATGTTTGCGGGTTTCGCCCAGGGGGCAGGCCTGACAGGTGCTGACCATGTTGTTGAGGTCACGCCAGTCCAGAGTGGCGATGCGTGTTATCCGTTGCGGGTCCGCAGAAGCGGGGCTTGCCTGAGTAGCAAGCACTGGGGCTTGAAGGGCTTCGGCCTTGGACAGTAGAGACGTGCTGCGTAGCGGAGTCGGAGCCTCTGTGGATAAGGCAGCAGTCGCTGGCAGCGCGTTGCGCAGTCCAGCGGGTAAGCCAGAGACGGGCGTCGTTTGCGCGGATACAGACCGATTCGGCACTGCACTTACGGCTTTTACCGCCGGTTTCACCGGCGCCATCTCCGGCGGCGGGTCGCCGGGCACGGGCAGACGCAGGAGTTGCAGGAATTGGCGTTGTTCGTCAGTGAAGGTGTCAGGCATGGGTCTATGCTAAAGGTCCGGTCCACCGGTGGCAATCTTCTGCCACTTGGAAAAGGCTCATCACCCTACGCGCCCGGGTCGGGAACAGTCCGTCTTCCAGCAGGTCGCCCGCTTTACCGCGCAACGACACGCGGGTGGCTGGCTGAAACCGGGAAATGATCGGCGGTGAAACGAAGCCCGAGCGTGTGGTTTTGAGGGGCATGACTTGGTGTTGATGGCATAGCATCAGGCATTGTTTTTTGCATAAGTTTCTCGGTTATTTTGTTGGTTTTTTGGTATCACGGTGCGGATGATGTTAACCCGATGATCTGATCCAGTATGCCGCACACCTGCCTGAACAGGGATTCAGAAAGGTTCCCATGCGGGTGAGGAGCGGCCTTTCTCGCGCGCCAGTCAACAGATTTTGGCTGATGGCAAAGGACATAGCTGGTTTTACCCGCTTTGCGCCCTGATGCCGCACCAACAGTTACCGCAAACGGATTGGTTGCGTTGTATTCAGCCGTGGTCATAGGCAAGCCGATCACCAGAGAGGTTCGGTCGTTGAACGCTTTTGGCGATAACACCAGAAAGGGGTGACGGTCCCGCATTTCCCTTCCGGCATAGGGACTGCAGTCGATCCATAGGATTTCCTGCCGGTTTGGCACCCAGCCCACTGGCGTCACCACAATTCAGCACCAACCGGCTCAGCCGCCATGACCTCGCCACCATGTAAGGCGGGATCGAAAAGGTTGAGGCGATCCTCCAGCGTCAAATCGGCGATTGTGCTGATTGGCTCAACGATAACACGTCCATGCTCAACGGAAAGCCTTACCTCCTGATCCGCATGGAGTCGAGCTTCGCTGGCAATGGTAGCGGGCAGCCTGACGCCCAGGTTATTACCCCATTTTTTGATGATGAGCCGGGTTTCCATGAAAATACTCCTTTCGCCTTCGAATGTTTATACCGAAGTATAAACATATTGCGCGCGCCTGGCAAAGCGGCAATCCTGAGCGGCCAAATGCACCTCACGAGATCCTGCCGACGCTGTGGGGAGGTTCAGATTCCCCAGCCGGACACACCGTTGCTGTTAACCTGGTGATCTGATGCCTCCTATTTCAGACGTTAGTCATCCAATAGCGCCATAAGACGCCCGATGGCGTCTTCCATCACCACCTGCGGTACGCTGTCTATCTTCCGGGCCTTTCGAGCGCTTAGATCGAGCATTCTGATCTTGTTGATGAGGGCGACGCCCTGGGTTTTGCAGCCAGATCCCGTCAGGCTCACCGCGAACCCGGCATAGCGCGAAAAATCGCCGCCTTGTGTAATGGGCGCGACCAACACATCGCCGAGTTGGTTGAATGCCTTTGAAGTGAGGACCAGAGCGGGCCTGGTACCTTTTTGTTCATGCCCCATAGCAGGATCGAGCGGTACGCTCACTACATCACCACGGTCAAAGGCAGGCATTACCACACTTCCTGCCCTACCGGTTTCGCCGCATTCCATAACGCAAGATCTGCGGGCGGCGGGGCCTTCAGGTCACACTGCGCAATCATATCAGCCAAGACATACTTGCGCTTGCGGGCCAGCACAATTTTTCCATCCTCCGTCGTGTCAAGCGTCATGGACTGACCCGCCGACAGGCGGAGATCTTTCAGCACGGGCGGCGGGAGCACCGCAACTGTGCTGTTGCCATATTTTCTGAGTACGACTTCCATGCGATCACCCCCCCGTTCAATTTCGATGAGATACCATCACATTATAATCACAATAATCACATGTCAATCATTGTTCAACGGGCTTGCGCGGGGGTTGAAAGCCGAACGGCGCAGCGGCTTGGCGGCCGTATCGGACCGATGGACAAAAATTGCTCAGCCCAAAAAGTAAGGAAAAATCATATCATTTCTGAGGATATTACGTGTCAAAGGCTAAAAAAACTCGCAGCGTCACTAGCCATAGCCGCGATGGCTGCCGGATGCGGCATAATCGAACACCAGCCATACCCATACAAAACCAGCACAAAAAATCCGGCATTAGGTGCCTGGGAACTGGTACAGACCAGGATGAATAGCAAGTTTATGCCGCTTTACCGGGTCAAAACGGAGGAGCCGAACAATATCTTGTTCGTCGGCAAAAAACAGGCATGCCATCTTTCTCTCTATCAGATAGATGGCCAGAAACCAGATCGTCAGCGGCAGGTGGGTGCTTTGGAACACCGTACCGGCAATCAGCGAAGTCTGGTGTCGGCAGGAGCAGCACTGAAAGGTCTTGCGCGAGCCACTCTTGAGGACGCTATGTTCGGCGTGGCCGCAGCGCGGGCATTGAAAGCCATCGGACCATCGGGCGGCTGCCAATGCGGCGGCGCACTACCCTTCGGTACCGAAACGTTGCATGAACTCGGGGAGAGACAGTCCTTGTTGGAACTGAACGCGATT